>NZ_JBBEOI010000005.1 GCF_037860755.1 Aquipuribacter hungaricus
TCGGCGCGGGCACCGGGGCGCGGGTGGCCGGGGGGACCGCGCCCGGCGGCGTCGGGGTCGCCGGACGGACCGTCGTGCCGGTCGCGGGAGGAGCGACCGGCAGCGCGACCGGCACGGGTACCACCGTCCCCGGGCCGGGGGGCACCGTGGCGGGCTCCCCCGCACCGGCCCACGAGGGCTGGTCCGTCGCCGTCCTCGTCGTCGCGAACGCCGCGGGGACCCCGGTCGGCGCCAGGACGACCACCGGAGGGACCACCACCGCCGACGAGACCGACGGTACCGACGAGACCACGGCCGCGCAGGCACTCCCGGGCCTGCTCAACACCACCCTCGCCGTCGTGGTCACCGACGCCGCCCTGGACCCCGCGGCCGCGACCCGCCTGGCCGCCGCCGCGCACGCCGGCCTCGCGCGCGCCGTCGACCCCAGCCACACCCTGGTCGACGGGGACGTCGTCCTCGCGCTGGCCACCGGGCGGGTGGCCGCCCCGACGGACGTGCGGGACCGCGTGGGGCTCGAGGCGGCGGCCGCCTCGCTGGTCACCGAGGCGTTCGCCCGCGCCGTGGCCGGTGGCACCATGGCCGGATGACCAGCGCGACGGACGGCACGACGGCGGCGCACGGCACGACGGGGACCACGACGGGGACCACGACGGGGACCACGACGGGGACCACGACGGGCAGCAGCACGCCCGGCCAGGCCACGGACCCGACGCAGGGGCCCGAGGGCACCGGCGCGCGCAGCCAGCGCCCGAGCTCGAAGGCGTTCCGCGAGTTCGTCGGCTCCGGCTGGGCGCCGCGACCGGACGTGCTGCCGGAGCAGGGCGAGGGGTCCCGGCACGCGGTCGCCCGCCGCGGGCGGCTGTCCGCGCGCTTCCCCGGCGAGCGCCTGGTCGTGCCCGCCGGCGGCCTGCAGGTGCGCAGCAACGACACCGACCACCGCTTCCGCCCCCACACGGCCTTCGCCTACCTCACCGGCACCGGCGGCAGCACCGAGCCGGACTGCGTCCTGGTCCTGGAGCCCACCGACGACGGCCACGACGCGGTGCTGTTCTTCCGCCCCCGCGCCGGCCGCGACACCGAGGAGTTCTACGCCGACGCGCGCTACGGCGAGCTCTGGGTCGGGACGCGGCAGTCCCTGGAGGAGGTGTCCGCGGAGACGGGCCTGGCCGCCCGGCACCTGGACGAGCTGGCCGACGCCCTCGGCAAGGACCTGGGCACCGTCGGCGTGCGGCTGGTCCGCGACGCCCACCGCGACGTCACCGACCTGCTCGACGAGGCCCGCGCCGCGGCCGGGGTCGAGCCGGTCGGGGCGCGCGCCGCCGACGCCGTGCTGGCCGACGAGGTGTCCTCGATGCGCTGCGTCAAGGACGCCTGGGAGGTCGACCAGCTGCGCGAGGCGGTGGCCGCCACCGCCCGCGGGTTCGAGGACGTCGTCCGTGCCCTGCCCCGCGCGGCCGGGCACCCCCGCGGCGAGCGGGTCGTCGAGGGCGTCTTCGGGGCCCGTGCCCGCGAGGAGGGCAACGGCGTCGGCTACGAGGTCATCGCCGCGGCGGGCGAGCACGCCTGCACGCTGCACTGGATCCGCAACGACGGCCGCGTCGACGCCGACGCCCTGGTGCTCGTCGACGCCGGGGTCGAGGTCGACTCGCTGTACACCGCCGACGTCACCCGCACCCTGCCGGTCTGCGGACGCTTCACCGAGCCGCAGCGGCGGGTCTACCAGGCCGTCCTCGACGCCGCCGACGCCGCGTTCGCGGCCGCCCGGCCCGGCGCCACCATCCGCGACGTCCACGAGGCCGCGATGGTCGTGGTCGCCGACCGGCTCGCCGTCTGGGGCCTGCTGCCGGTGACGGCCGAGGAGTCGCGGGACACCGCCACCGGCGGCCAGCACCGGCGCTGGATGGTGCACGGCACCAGCCACCACCTGGGCCTGGACGTCCACGACTGCGCGCGCCTGAGCCGCGAGACCTACCAGGGCCAGGCGCTGGAGGAGGGCATGGTCTTCACGATCGAGCCCGGCCTCTACTTCCGCCCCGACGACCTGCTGGTCCCCGAGGAGCTGCGCGGCATCGGGGTGCGGATCGAGGACGACGTGGTCGTCACCGCCGACGGCGTGGAGAACCTGTCGGCGGCGCTGCCGCGCGACCCGGACGAGGTCGAGGCCTGGATGGCGTCCTTGCGCGGCTGAGCCCCGCGCGGGGGCTCAGGCCGTCGGCTCGCCGTAGCCCTGGAGCGGGCTGTCGTCGACCCCGGAGTTCGGCAGCTTCCGCAGCGTGTTGCGCGCCTGGTTGGCGACCTCGGCGACGGCCATCACCTGGTACTGCGACGCCACGATCTGGCTGGCGGAGGTGAAGTCGCGCCGCCCGCCGGTGAGGCTGAACGACAGCACACCGAAGAGCATCCCGAACCCGGCACCGATGAGGACCGCCGCGAGCCACACGTCGAGCCCGCCGCCGCCGAACAGCGACAGCAGGAGCCCCACGAACAGACCCAGGTACGCCCCGGAGAACGCGCCGGCCAGGGCCACCCGGGGGTAGCTGAGCCGGCCGGTCACCCGCTCGACCATGCGGAGGTCGGTGCCGACGATGGCGACCTTCTGGACGGGGAACTTCTCGTCCGACAGGTAGTCGACGGCCCGCTGCGCCTGCTCGTACGTCGCGTAGGAGGCGATGAGCTCGCCGTGGAACGGGGTGGGGAGGCGGGGGACGCCCCGCGCGGCCGACGTGTTTCCGCTGAAAGCCATGCCCTCATCCTCCCACCGGCCGCGCCGGCCCTCCCGACGACGAGGCCGGGCACCCCTGGTGGGGTGCCCGGCCTCGGGGGGAGCTGGGTCAGGCCTCCTCGGCCTGCCGCGCGGCCTCGGCCGCGCCCTTCTCCGTCGTCTCGCCCTCGGTGGAGAGGGTGCCGGAGGCGCTCTCCAGGTGGGCCCGCACGAACCAGTGGAACAGCTCGAGCTTGGCGGCCTGCGCGATGAGCATGTCCTCCGTGACCGGGTCGACCTCGCTCGCGGTCTCGATCTTCTCGCGGTGGTCGGTGATGACGCCCTGGTACACGAGGTCCAGCGCGCCGAGGTGGGCGGTGGTGCCGTCGCGGCCGATGGAGTAGTCCTCCCAGGTCCGCGCGGCGACCATGGCGCCCATGGTCCCGACCGGGGACCCGCCGAGCGTGGCGATCCTCTCGGCGATGTCGTCGGTCATGTCGCGGACGGCGTCGACCTGGGGGTCGAGCATCTCGTGGACCGCGATGAAGTGGGGCCCCACGACGTTCCAGTGCACGTGCTTGAGGGTCAGGTGCAGGTCGGTCAGGGCCGTCAGACGCTCCTGCAGGTCCGCGACGAGGGTGGCCGCAGCCTCCTCCTCGAGCCCTGGGACGGTGTAGCCACCACGGGTGCTGTTGGTCGGCACGTTCGCTCCGATCTGTCGTCTGGGCAGGGCTCGGCGACCGGGGTCGCCGCTGCTCCTCGGGTACCCGGGGCACCGCGGGGGCAAACGGGCGGGGCGGGGGTCCGCCCCGCCCCTGCGGGGTCTAGACCTCGCGGGTGGTGCGCAGCACGGGCAGCGGCGCCGACGCCGGGGCGACCGCCGCCGGACCGACGGGCACGCGCTCCCCGCCCACGTTGGCCAGGACGACCGCGACGTACGGGAGCACCACGGCACCGGGCACGAACAGCCAGGCCCACCAGTGCGGGAAGGACAGGATGGCGCCGAGCACGCAGAGGGTGCGGATGCCCATGCTGATCGCGTAGGTGCGCATCCGGCGGCCGACGTCGTCGGAGTGCGAGCCGCGCGCGGAGGTCACCCGCTGCACCGACAGGTCGTGGGTGTCGACGTCCCGGGTGCTGACGACCTGGACGTCCTCGGCGGGCAGGACGAACACCTCGCCGTGGCCGGCGGTGTACGGGCTGCCGGTCTGCGGGCTGGTCTGCGGGCTGCTGCTCTGCGGGCCGTCGGGGCCCGGCTGGGAGGTGGAGAAGGAGGACGCGGTGGTGCTGGGGGACACGTGGCGCTCCGTCTGCCGGCGTCGGGGCCGACCGCTGGGGGGTGACCGCCCGGGGCGGTCCGTCTCGGGCCTCGTGGGTGCGTGCTGGCCCACCCTGTACAACGTCCCGGACCCCAGATCCTTCCTGCTCAGAGCCCCTCCCGCACCCCGGCCGGGGCCTGCACGGGGGTGCTGCGGCTCCCACCGGCTCGGTGCGCACCCGGCCCCACCGGGCCTGGGCCGCGCCCACCGCGACCCCGACGAGCAGGACCACGGCCAGCAGGGCGAGCCCGCTGCGCCGTCCGGATAACCGGTCCTTGGCAGTTCCGGAACTGTCCGGTACCGTTCTGGTCATGGACGCGACGGCCACCGGCAGCCCCGACCACGGGACCGGCACCCCGACCGACGCCCCGGGCGGCCCCGCCACCCGCGGGCGCCCGCGCGACCCCGGTCGCGACGCGGCCATCCTCGACGCCGCGGTCGACGTCCTCGCCGAGGTCGGCTACGCGGCCCTGACGATGGACGCCGTCGCCCTGCGAGCACGCGCCGGCAAGGCGACCGTCTACCGCCGCTGGGCGTCCAAGGACGAGCTCGTGCTCGACGCCGTCCGGCGGCTGGAGCACCAGCAGGTCCCGGTGGACCCGCTGCCGGACACCGGCTCGCTGCGCGGGGACCTGCTCGCCCTGTTCCGGCCCGAGCCGGCGGAGGAGACGGCCCGGCGCGACCGGGCCGCGGCCGGCCTGGTGTCCGTGCTGTCCCACCGCCCCGAGCTGGCCGGGGCGGCCCACCGGTCCCTGGTCGGGCCCTGGGCGCACGCGCACCGCACGGTCATGGCGCGCGCCGTGGCCCGCGGCGAGGTGGACCCCGGCGCGGACGTCGGCATCCTGGCGCAGGTCCTCCCGACCATGGCCGCCTACCGGGCCCTGGTCCAGCGCGCCCCGTTCGACGAGGCGTTCCTGCTCGCCGTGGTCGACGGCGTCCTGCTGCCCGCGCTGCGCCCACCGGCCGCGCCGCCCCGCTGACCCACCCCCGGTCGACCCGTCATCACGGGCCGGGCCGCCACCCAGCCGACCCGCCGCCGCCCGGCCCGCGGGTGGGCCGCGCGTCCCCCGACGCCCGGCCGCCGCACCATGCCCACGCACCGCCGACCCTCCCGAGGAGACCGACATGACCGTCACCACGACCACCCACCTGAACTTCCGCGGCCGCGGCGCGGAGGCGCTGGCGTTCTACCGCTCCGTCTTCGGCGGGCAGGTCACCGCCCTGACCTTCGCCGACGCGCACAACCTGCGCTCCGAGGGCGGGCTGGCCACCGCGGAGGAGGCCGACCAGGTCATGTGGGGCGAGGTCCGATCCGAGGACGGCTTCCACGTCATGGTCTACGACGTCCCCTCGGCGCTGTCGTACGACCCGGGCGACCGGCCCGTCTACGTCTCCGTCCGCGGCGCGGCCGACGCCGGCGACGAGGTGACCCGGTACTGGGAGGGCCTGCGGGACGGCGGGACGGTCCAGGTCGACCTGGGTCCCGCGCCGTGGGGCGCACCGCTGTACGGGATGCTCACCGACCGGTTCGGCGTCACCTGGGTGCTGGACGTCGCAGCCGCCTGGTGACGTGCGGCGGGGCGGTCGGGCGGGCGGTGCGGCGGGAGCGCTCGCCCGCCCGCCGGACCGCCCCGTCCCCCGGTCGGCCCACGGGCTGCCCGGAACGCCGGACCCGGGGGTGGCCCCGCTCCTACGCTCGTGCCGTGGACGACCTGGACGCGCACCTGCAGGCCAACGAGGCGCTCGTGGACCAGCGCCTGGAGATGGGCGACCTGGCGGAGGTGCCGAGGCAGCTCGACCACTTCGCCCTGTTCCCGCGCAGGGCCGTGGACGCGGCCGTCGCCGAGCTGACCTCCGCCGGCTTCACGGTCGACGGTGTCCGGCGCGGCCTCCGCCGAGCCCGCGTGGAGTTCAGCCGGACCGACCGCGCCGACTTCGCGACCGCCGACGCCT
Source organism: Aquipuribacter hungaricus (assembly GCF_037860755.1). Lineage (NCBI taxonomy): Bacteria > Bacillati > Actinomycetota > Actinomycetes > Micrococcales > Intrasporangiaceae > Aquipuribacter > Aquipuribacter hungaricus. Next base: position 5,974 of record NZ_JBBEOI010000005.1, read on the forward strand.
TCACCCGCCAGATCGTCGGTCTCACGTCGCGGCACGGCGGCACCTACGACGGCTGGGCGGGGTTCATCGTCACCGACGCGCCGGCCTGACCCGGGCGCGCGGGCGCGGAGCCCCGACGGTCTAGGTCGGCAGGTCCACCGGCTGCCTCCGCGCCGTCACCACCACCGCGAGCCCGGCCAGCACCAGCGCCGCGCCCGGCAGCACGAGCACGGGGGGCACGTCGCCCAGCCACAGCCAGGCGATGAGCGACGCGGTCGGCGTCTCCAGGAGGATCGCCAGGGTCACCGTGGTGGCCCCGGCCCGCAGGATCGCCCGGTTGAGCAGCGCGTGGCCGACCACCTGCGAGCACACCGCGATGACGGCGACCTCCGCCCAGGTCACCGCGGCGAAACCGGTGAGCGGCACCCCCAGGGCCAGGCACACCGCCAGCGTCAGGGCGGCGCACACCCCGTTGGCCACCGCCGAGTACGACGCGGTCGACATCTGCCGGCGGGCCGTCTCCGCGGTGAGCGAGTACCCGGCCGCGGCCGCGCCCCCCGCGAGCGCCATCGCGTCGCCGAGCAGGGCCTGCGGCGACAGCGTCGCGTCGACCCCGGTGACCAGCAGCACCCCGCCGAAGGCGACGAGCACCCCGGTCATGACGCGGCGGGACACGGGGCGCCCGCGCAGCCGCTGGACGAGGACGACCCACAGGGGCGTGGTCGTCACCAGCGCCGTCGACGCGGTCACGCTCGTCAGCCGCAGCGACGGGATCCACAGCATGAAGTGCAGCGCGAGGAACCCGCCCGACCACAGCACGGCGGTCACGGTCCCCCGGTCCAGCGGCCCGAGCGCGGCCCGGCGGGCGCGCAGCCCCCGGACCCCGGCGGGCAGGTAGACCAGCGCCCCGACGGCCGTGCGCCAGAAGGCGACCGCGAGCGCCGGCGCCAGCGTGGCCCCGGCCACGGGCGCCGCCACCGACACCCCGACCACGCCGACGCCGAGGACGAGCAGGTCGAGGCCGGCCAGCCGGGTGCGGACGGGGTCGGGGGGCCGGCTCACGAGGAGGCACTGTGCCGCACCCCGCGGACCGGTCGCGCACGGACGATGTCGCGCCCGGTGGACGACGTCGCGCCCGACGGACGACGTCGCACCGCGGGACGTCGTGCCCCGGACCGCCGGCAGGACGGCCCGGGCAGGCCCCGTCCTGCGGGATACTCACGATCATGAGCACGTCGCCGTCCCGGGTCTTCGTCGCCCGCCTCGCCGGGCTGGCCGTGTTCGACCCCTCCGGCGACCAGGTCGGACGGGTGCGCGACGTGGTCGTCGTCATCGGCCAGACCCGGGCCCGCGCGGTCGGCATCGTCGTCGAGGTCCCTGGCCGCCGCCGGGTGTTCGTCCCGATGACCCGGATCACGTCCATGGAGCCCACGCAGGTCATCACCACGGGCCTGGTCAACATGCGCCGCTTCGAGCAGCGCGCCTCGGAGACCCTCGTCCTGGCCGAGCTGCTCGACCGCCACCTCGAGCTGGGCGACGGCAGCGGCACGGTGAGCATCGAGGACGTCGGCCTCGAGCAGGTCCGGGGCAACGACTGGGTCGTCACCCGGCTGTTCGTCCGACGGGTCCGGCCGGGGCGGACGGGGCGCACGGCGGGCGGCATCATCCGCCGGCGCGGCGAGAGCTTCCTCGTCGAGCTCGACGAGGTCTCCAGCCTGCTCGCCGACCGGGGCGGCCCGCAGGGCGCGGCGAGCCTGCTCGCGGCCTTCGACGAGCTCAAGCCCGCCGACCTCGCCGAGATCCTCCACGCCATGGCTCCCAAGCGCCGCCGCGAGGTGGCCGCCGCCCTGGACGACGAGAAGCTCGCCGACGTCCTGGAGGAGCTGCCCGAGGACGACCAGATCGACATCGTCACCGGCCTCAAGTCCGAGCGCGCCGCCGACGTCCTGGAGGCGATGGAGCCGGACGACGCCGCGGACCTGCTGTCGGACCTGGACGAGGAGACCGCCGCCCGGCTGCTCGACATCATGGAGCCGGAGGAGGCCCGGCAGGTGCGCCGGCTGCTCGCCTACGACGAGGACACCGCCGGCGGCATCATGACCAGCGAGCCCGTCATCCTCCCCCCCGAGGCGACGGTCGCCGAGGCGCTGGCGATGGTCCGCCGCGCCGAGCTCGCCCCCGCCATGGCCGCCGCCGTGTTCGTCTGCCGTCCCCCGCTGGAGGCGCCGACCGGCCGGTTCCTCGGCCTGGTCCACATCCAGCGCCTGCTGCGCGAGCCGCCGCAGTCCCCGCTCGGCAACGCCGTCGACCGCGGCCTGGAGGCACTGCCGACCGACGCCAAGCTGCTGTCGGTCAGCCGCCACCTGGCCACGTACAACCTCGTGTCCGCCCCCGTCGTGGACGCCGACGGCCGCCTGGTCGGCGTGGTGACGGTCGACGACGTCCTCGACCACCTGCTGCCCGACGACTGGCGCGAGCAGGAGGACCCGGCCGAGGTCGTCCGCAGCTTCGCCCGTCGCCGCGCGGCCGCGCTCGCCTCGACCACGGCGCAGGGCCTCGCCGGCCGTCGCACCGGGGGCGCCACCTCGGCGGGGTCGGCCCCGGCAGCCGAGACGGCGCCGGCACCGCGCAGCCGGAAGGGCGGCGACCGGTGAGCGACGTCGACGGCACCTTCGCCCCGGGCAAGGCCGACCGGGCCGAGCGCAGCGATCGTGGGGACCGCGCCGACCGGGCCGACCGGGCCGACCGGGCCGAGCGCGCGGACCGGGCCGAGCGGATGGACCGGGCGGAGCGCGCCGAGCGGGTGGACCGCAAGGGCCGCGCCGGCCTGGACACCCCCCGGACCCGCACCGGCCACCGGCTCCGGCTGCGGCCCAACGTCGACCCCGAGAGCTTCGGCCGCGGCGCCGAGCGGTTCGCCCGGTTCATGGGCACCGCCCGGTTCCTCGTCTACATGTCCGCGTTCGTCGCGGTGTGGCTGACGTGGAACACGCTGGCGCCGGAGGACGTCCAGTTCGACCCGCGGGCGCTCAACTACACGCTGCTCACGCTCATCCTGTCGCTGCAGGCCTCGTACGCCGCCCCGCTCATCCTGCTCGCGCAGAACCGGCAGACCGACCGCGACCGGGTGCAGAACGCCCAGGACCGGCTCGCCGGGGAGCGGGCGCTCGCCGACACCGAGTTCCTCACCCGGGAGGTCGCCGACCTCAAGATCGCCCTGCGCGAGGTCGCCACCCGCGACTTCCTCCGCTCGGAGCTCCGGTCGCTGCTGGAGGAGATCGTCGAGGCGCAGGACAGCCCCGCCCCCGAGCCCGGCACGCCCCGGGAGCGCCCCCGGGACAAGCAGCGCAAGGGCAAGGACAAGCGCGACAAGCAGCGCCAGGAGCCCCGGCCGGACGGCCGCCCCGCCGGGACCCCCGCCCCGCTCGACCAGCCGCTCGACCTGGCCTCCCGCACCGGTGCGCACGAGGACCACGACGACCTCACCGTCACCGCCGAGCCCGGACGGCCCCACCCGCAAGGCCTACAGACCAGCTCCTGACCTGCCGACAACCAGCGGGTGAGCCTCCTCGACACCACCGGCGGGATGCTGCCGCGTCGCGCGGCCCCGGACGACCGGCGCCGACGCCTCGGCGACCTGCTCGCCGACGCCGGTGCCATCACCCGCGCGCAGCTGCAGCAGGCGCTGGAGGCGCAGAAGGCGCCGGGCCCGCGCCGCCGCCTGGGCGAGACGCTGATCGCGCTCGGCTTCGTCGACGAGCGCGACATCGCCGTCACCCTCGCCGAGCAGCTCGGCCTGGACACCCTCGACCTGTCGACGCTGTCCATCGACCCGGCGGTCGTCCGCCGCCTGCCGCAGCAGCTCAGCGAGCGCAGCGGCACCGTCGTGGTCCAGCAGCTCAGCGACGGCCGCTACATCGTCGCCATGTCCGACCCCACCAACGTGCTCGCCCTCGACGACGTCCGGCTCACCCTCGGCGCCGAGGTGCTGCCGATCATCGCCATCGAGTCCCAGATCCGCGACCAGCTGCGCCGGGTGTGGGGCCTGTCCGGCGGCGGTGAGCGCCTCACGGAGATGGTGTCCGGCATCGGCGAGGAGGTCCTCGAGGACATCGGCAACGCCGGTGTCGACGACGCCCCGACCGTCCAGCTCGTCACCAAGATCCTCGCCGAGGCCGTCCAGCTCGGCGCCAGCGACATCCACGTGGAGACCCAGCGGGACAGCCTGCGGATCCGCTTCCGGATCGACGGCATCCTCCGCGACGTCATGACCGCCCCGCGCAAGGCCGCCGGCGCCGTGCTGTCGCGGATCAAGATCGTCTCGGGCCTGGACATCGCCGAGCGGCGCGTCCCCCAGGACGGCCGGACCCAGATCGTCGTGGGCGGCGCCCGGGTCGACACCCGCGTCTCGACCCTGCCCAGCCTGCACGGCGAGAAGGCCGTCATCCGGATCCTCACCAAGGGCGACGACGTCCCCGCCCTGGACGTGCTCGGCTTCGAGCCCGACCAGCTCGAGGCGTTCCGCCGCGCCCTGCACACCCCGCAGGGCCTCGTCCTCATCACCGGCCCGACCGGCTCCGGCAAGACCAACACCCTGTACGCGGGCATCGCGGAGATCCTCGACCCCGAGAAGAACATCGTCACCCTCGAGGACCCCGTCGAGGTCCAGCTGCCCGGCATCACCCAGGTGCAGGTGAACAACAAGGCCGGCATGACCTTCCAGGCCGGCCTGCGCTCGGTCCTGCGGCAGGACCCGGACATCGTCCTGGTCGGCGAGGTGCGCGACTCGGAGACCTCCGAGCTCGCGCTCAAGGCCGCCCTCACCGGGCACCTGGTCCTCACCACCCTGCACACCAACTCCGCCGCGGCGGCGCTGACCCGCCTCATCGACATGGGCTCCGACCCGTTCCTCGTGGCCAGCTCGCTCACCCTCGCCGTGGCGCAGCGGCTCGTGCGCCGCCCGTGCGCGCAGTGCGCGGTCGCCTACGTGCCCGCCGACGACCTGCTCGCCCTGCTCGGCCTGCGCCCCGACGACCTCGTCGGCGCCACCCCCCGCAAGGGCTTCGGCTGCTCCGAGTGCGGCCACACCGGCTACAAGGGCCGCACCGCGGTGTACGAGGTCCTCACCGTCGACGCGGAGATGCGCCGCATCCTCGTCCGCGACCCCTCCGAGGACGCCGTCGTCAGCCAGGCCAAGGCCGCCGGGATGCGCTCGCTGCGCGCCTCGGCGCTGCAGAAGGCCATGGACGGGCGGACCACGTTCGAGGAGGTCGTGCGCGTGACCACGGCCGACTCCGGCGGCGGCAGCGCCTGCCCGGCGTGCGACCGCCCGGTCGAGCGCGGCATGGTCGCCTGCCCGTACTGCGCCGCCGACCTGGAGGCGCACCGCTGCCGCAGCTGCAGCAAGGAGCTCGAGCCGGCCTGGGCGCTGTGCCCGTGGTGCCGCACCGCCGTCGCCGAGAGCGCTCCTCCGACCGGGGCGCACGACCCCGCTGCCCACGACACCGATACCCACGACCTGGCCCACGGCACCGGCGCCCACGACCTCGCGGGCTACGGCGCCGAGGGCTGGTCGACCGAGGGGCACCCGGCGGCGGAGGCGTACCCGGCCGACGGCTGGCCCGACGGCGCGTACCCGCCCGAGGACCAGCCCGGCGACCAGGTCGCCGCAGGCTGGGCGGGGGCGGAGCCGGGGCACGGGCAGGCCTGACCCGCGCACGGGGCACCCGCGCGCGGCTCCTACCCTTGACGGGTGACTCCCCCCTCCGCCACGCCCCCGAGCACCGACGCGGTCCGGGTGGCGCTCGCGACGGTCGACGACCCCGAGATCCGGCGCCCCGTCACCGAGCTCGGCATGGTGAAGGACGTCGTGGTGCACCCCGACGGCAGCGTCGACGTCGCGCTGTTCCTCACCGTGGCCGGCTGCCCCATGAAGGAGACGCTGACCGCGGCGGTGACCGCGGCGGTCTCCGCCCTGGACGGCGTCACGGGCGTGCAGGTCGAGCTCGACGTCATGAGCGCCGAGCAGCGCGAGCAGCTGCGCACCATGCTGCGCGGCGGCGTCCCCGAGAAGGAGGTGCCGTTCGCCCGGGCCGGCTCGCGCACCCGGGTGTTCGCGGTGGCCTCCGGCAAGGGCGGCGTCGGCAAGTCCAGCGTGACGGTCAACCTGGCCGCCGCCATGGCGCAGCAGGGGCTGGCGGTCGGGGTCGTCGACGCGGACGTCCACGGTTTCTCGGTGCCGCGGATGCTCGGCGTCGGCCGCACCCCCACCCGGGTCGACGACATGATCCTGCCGCCGGTCGCCCTGGGCGTGAAGGTCATCTCCATCGGGATGTTCGTCCCCGGCAACCAGGCCGTGGTGTGGCGGGGCCCGATGCTGCACCGCGCCCTCCAGCAGTTCCTCGTCGACGTGTTCTGGGGCGAGCTGGACGTGCTGCTGCTCGACCTGCCCCCCGGCACCGGCGACATCGCCATCTCGGTGGCCCAGCTGCTGCCGGGCTCGGAGCTGCTGGTCGTCACCACCCCCCAGCAGGCGGCGGCCGAGGTCGCCGAGCGGGCCGGGTCCATCGCGGCGCAGACCCGCCAGCACGTGGCCGGCGTCATCGAGAACATGTCGTGGCTGGAGCTGCCGGACGGCTCCCGCATGGAGGTCTTCGGCTCCGGCGGCGGGCGGACGGTCTCGGAGTCGCTCACCCGGGCGCTCGGGCACGACGTGCCGCTGCTGGGCCAGGTGCCGCTGGACACCGCGGTCCGCGAGGGCGGCGACTCCGGCGTCCCGGTCGTGCTCGGCGCCCCGGACTCCCCCGCCGCGACCGCGCTGCGCGGCATCGCCCGGGGGCTGTCGCGCCGTCGGCAGAGCCTGGTCGGCCGCCAGCTGGGCCTCAGCCCCGCCGTCTGACCCGTCCGGCACCCCTCAGGTGGCGTCGGTGTCGACCCCGGCCCGCCTGGCGGCGTCGGCCCAGGTGGTGGGCGGGGGGCTCGGCCGGCGCGGCACGGCGGACGTGCTCGTGCGCACGGTCTGCGGACCGGTCTTCTCCCGGCCGCCGCGCGCGGACGCCCCCGTGGCACCGGACGAGCCCGTGGGCCGTGCCGGGGGCGCGGCGGGCGACCCCGTGGCGGCCTTGGTCAGGCTCGTCGAGCCCGACGGTCGGCCGGCCTCGGTCCGCTTGGCCGCGGCCGTGGTCGCCTTGCGGCGCTGCGAGGGGGTGTCCTCGTCGTCGAACGCGTCGCTGAGCGCGTTCTGCACGATGCGGCGCGGGTGGTACTGGCGCGGGTCGTAGCGGCGCCAGTCGACGCCGTCGAGGTCGACGCCCATCTCGTCCTTCATCTGGGCCGAGGCGCCGGTCGCGAAGTCGCGGCCCCGCCGGACCAGCCGGGCCGCGCCGCGCGCGAGCTCGGGCAACCGGTCGGGCCCCAGCAGCAGGGCAGCGAGCAGCAGGATGACGAGGAACTCGCCGCCGTTGATGTCGAAGGGCACCGCCCACCTCCTCCGCTGAGGGTAACCGTGCCCGGGCCTAGTCCTGCTCGGCCGCCTGCAGCGTGAGGTCCACGTCGAAGACCTCCTCGCCCCGGCGGACCGTGAGGGTCACCTCGTCGCCAGGCTCCTGCGCCCGGATGGCCACGACGAGCTCGTCGGACTCCGTCACGGGCCGGCCCTCGAAGGCGAGGATGGTGTCCCCGGCCTGCAGGCCCGCCTCGGCCGCCGGCCCGCCCGGGGTGACCGGCGGGTTCTCGGCGGTGGCGTCCTGCTCGGTGACGATCCGGACCCCCTCGCCGGTGTAGGTGCGGTCGAGCAGCACGCCGACGACGGGGAACGTCGCCACGCCGGTCTCGATGAGCTCGGTCGCCGTGCGCTGGGCCTGGTTGCTCGGGATGGAGAAGCCGAGACCGATGCTGCCGCCGGCCTGCCCGCCCGGGGCCTGGGCGATGGCGGAGTTCACGCCGACGACCTCCCCGCGCATGTTGACCAGCGGGCCGCCGGAGTTGCCGGGGTTGATCGCCGCGTCGGTCTGGATGGCGTTGATGAAGGCCGTCTGCTGCGCGTCGCCGGCGGACACGGGCCGGTTGAGGGCGCTGACGATGCCGGTGGTCACCGTGGAGTCCAGCCCGAGGGGCGCGCCGATGGCGACGACCTGCTCCCCCACGACGACGGAGTCGGAGTCCCCGAACGGCAGCGCCACCAGGGGGGCGCCGGCCTCGGCGGGGTCGATGCGGAGCACGGCGATGTCGTAGGACGGCTCGACGCCGACGACCTCGGCGGTGGCCTGCGAGCCGTTGGCGAGCTCGACGACGATGTCCTCGGCCGGCTCGTCGCCGCCCGCGGCCACGACGTGGTTGTTGGTGACGACGAGACCCTCCTCGTCGATGACGAAGCCCGAGCCGGTGCCCTCGCCCTGGCCTGCGACCACGCGGATGGACACCACGCTGGGCAGGACGCGCGCGGCGATCTCGGCCACGGACCCGACCTCGCCGACCTCGGCCGGCTCGTCGGCGACGCCGGTGCTGCCGCCGGTGCCCGCGGCGCTGCCGTCGCTGGAGGCGGCCCCGCGGTCGTCGTCGCCCAGCCCGACGCGGCCGGCCAGGTCGGTGCCGTCGGCCACGAGGGACCCGAGCAGCCCGCCCAGCAGGCCCGCGATGAGCGACAGCACGACGGCGAGGGTGACGAGACCGCCGCCGCCCCGGCGCCGGGAAGGACGGCCGAGGGTGTCGACGTCCGGGGACTGGTGGGGGCGGCCGTCCCACGGCTGCGCCTCGGCCCAGGCGACCTGCCCGGACGGGGCGGCGGGCGGCAGCGGCCGCTCCTGCACGCTCGTCACGGGCTGGGTGTCCGCGTACCAGGTGGGCACCGGCGACGGCTGCTGCTGGGCCGGCTGCTGCGGCGCCTGCTGCTGCTGCCACGAGGGCTCCTGCGGCCGCTGGTCGCGGGCCCAGGGGTCGCTGCCGGGGGCGGGTGCGGGGGGCCGGCCGTAGGGGTCGGCGCCGTTGCTCTGGTCAGTCATCTCGACCTCTCGTCATGGACGCGCACCATCATCGACCGGGCGCACCGACGGCGCACCGCCAGGCGGGTCCGGGGGGAACAGCCGCGGCACCACCGTGTGCACCGAGGCGCGGCCCACGGCCGCGGACCAGGGCAGGGGGGTGCCCGTCACCACGGCGCCCGCCCCGACGGTCCCCACCATGACGGCCGCCGCGACGAGCACGCCGGCTGCACCGACTGCCGGCCGCTCGTGCGGGCCGCGGCCGGCCGGGTGGGCCACGACGGAGGCGCCCGCGAGCGACAGGTGGGGCGGGACGTCGGGCGGGGCGTCGGGCGGGAGCACGGGGACGGGCGGAGCCCCGGGTGCTGAGCCGGTGCCGGGCTGCTCCTGCGGTCCTGCCGCCGGGTCGGCAGCGGGGCCGGCGTCGCCGAGGGCGAGGAGGCGGTCGAGCAGGGCGTCGGACGGCCCGGGGACCGGGGGCGGGGCCTGCCGCAGCGCCTGGGTGAGCGCACGGGTCCGCGCCACCTCCACCGCGCACCGGGTGCAGCCGCGCAGGTGCCGGCGCACGACGGCACGCTGCCAGGCGGGCAGCCGACGGTCGGCGTACCCGCTCAGCGCGGTCCGGGGGTGGGGCAGGCGGAGCACCGGGGCGACCTCAGACGAGGCCGCCGGTGAGCAGGGGCGCCACCGCGCCCCGCCCGGGACGGCGGTGCTCCAGCGAGCGGCGCAGCTGGGCGCGGCCGCGGTGGATGCGGGAGCGGACCGTGCCGAGCTTGACGCCCAGCGTGGTCGCGATCTCCTCGTAGGTGAGGCCCTCGATGTCGCTGAGGACGACGGCGGCGCGGAAGTCCGGGCTGAGCGCGTCCAGGGCGGCCTGCACGTCGTCGGCGAGGTGGCGGAACTCGAACTCCCGCTCCGGGCCGGGCTCGCGGCCGGGCAGCCGCTCGGCGGCGTCCTCGGACAGGGCGTCGGTGCGCTGGCGCTGCTTGCGCCGGACGCTGTCGAGGAACAGGTTGGTCGTGATCCGGTGCAGCCAGCCCTCGAAGGTCCCCGGGCGGTAGGAGTCCAGGGAGCGGAACACCCGGACGAACACCTCCTGGGTGATGTCCTCGGCGTCGTGCGGGTTCCCGGTGAGCCGGTAGGCCAGGCGGTACACCCGCGCGGAGTGGTCGCGGACGACCTCCTCCCACGTGGGCTTGACCCACACCTCGCCGGACGCGTCGAGCAGGACGTCGTGGAGGGCGTCGTGAGGCTGGTCGGGAGCCCCCGCGGGCCCGTCGGACGGCACGACGGCACGGGGCAGCCCGGCCGCGGTGCTCGGGGTGGGGACGGTGGTGCTCGGCGACGGGCTCGTGCTCATGGTGTGACCTCCTGTGCCCATGGTTCCCCGGCAACCTGGAGACAACCTGTGAGCCGGCGGTGCGTCCGGTGGTCGTCCACGGAGGTCCTCGGTCCGTCGGTACCCGCGGGCGCGCGCGTCACTACTGTGTCCGGATGACCGCCTCCAAAGCCGCCAGCTGGACCTGGACCGAGAGCTGGGTCGAGGAGTCGCCGGCCGTCCTCGACGCGCGCACCCGCGCCGCCGAGCTCGGCGTCGTCGCCGTGTCCCCCGGGACCGGCTCGCTGCTCGCCGTGCTCGCCGCCTCGCTGCCCGGCCGGGCCGTCGTCGACGTCGGCACGGGGACCGGGGTGGCCGCGCTGCGCATGCTCGAGGCGATGCCCGAGAACGGGGTGCTGACGAGCATCGACGTCGAGGTCGAGCACCAGGGCGCCGCGCGCACCGCGCTGCAGGCCGCGGGCATCCGCGGCAACCGGGCGCGCATCATCCACGGCGACGCGGCGGACGTCCTGCCCCGGCTGGCCGACGGCGGGTACGACCTCGTCCACGTCGACGTCGACGACCCCCGGGTGAGCGCGCTCGTGCTCACCGAGGCGCTGCGCCTGCTGCGGGCCGGCGGCGTGCTCGTCGTCTCCGACGCCCTCGCGCAGGACCGCGTGCCGGACCCGGCCCAGCGCGACCAGCGGACCACCGCGGCGCGCGAGCTGCTGCGCGCGGTCGCCGACGACGACCGGCTCGTCCGCACCGTCGTGCCCGTGGGCGACGGCGTCCTGCTGGCCGTCAAGCGCTGAGAGCACCCGCACCACGACGACCCACGACGACCGACGACCCGCCGGGCGGCTGCCGCGGCGGGTCGTCGGTCTGGCTGATGCGGGTCTGGCAGGTGCGGGGCTGACCGTACGGGTCGGCCGGAGCCTCAGACGACGACGGCCTTGAGCGCGTCGCCGAGCTCGCCGGCCTCGGTGGGGGTCATCTCGACGACGAGACGCCCGCCACCCTCCAGCGGCACCCTCATGACGATCCCGCGCCCCTCCTTGGTGACCTCCAGCGGACCGTCACCGGTGCGGGGCTTCATCGCGGCCATCCATGTGCTCCTTCTGGTCTGTGGCCCCGGTGGGCCACACTCGCGCGGCCGACCGCGGGGTGCGGACGGCAGCTGTCGCCTCCATTATCCCCCTACCGCGCTGGTAGGTCGGGAAGACAGCCGGGTTCACCCTCCGACCGGCTAGCGTCACGCAGGGCCGCAGCCGCCGGGGACTGCGGCCGGGAGCCGCCGAGGAGCGCCGTGAGCGAGCAGCCAGACCACGCGGGGGTGCGGGTCGAGGTCGACGGTGCCGTCGCGACCGTCGTCCTCGACCGGCCCGCCGCGATGAACTCCCTGACCACCCCGACCAAGGTCGCGCTGCTCGCCGCGCTGGAGCGGGTGGCCGCCGACGACGCCGTCCGCTGCGTCGTCCTCACCGGCACGGGGCGCGCGTTCTCCGTCGGCCAGGACCTGCGCGAGCACGCGGACGTGCTCGCCTCGGGCGACCTGTCCTCGCTCTGGTCGACGGTGCCCGAGCACTACAACCCGGTGAGCACGCTGCTGGCGACCATGCCCAAGCCGGTGATCGCGGCGGTCAACGGGGTGGCCGCCGGGGCCGGGGCGTCGTTCGCCATGGCTGCCGACCTGCGGCTGGTGGGGGCGTCGGCGGGCTTCAACCTGGCCTTCACCGGCATCGGGCTGTCCGCGGACTCCGGCGCCACCTGGTACCTGCCCCGCCTGGTCGGCACCGGCCGGGCGATGGACCTGCTGCTGCGGCCGCGGACCGTGCACGCGCAGGAGGCGCTCGACATCGGCCTGGCCACCGAGGTGGTCCCGGACGCCGACCTGCCGACCCGGGCCGCCGAGGTCGCCGCGTCGCTGGCCGCCGGGCCGACCCTGGCCTACGCCGCCGTCCGCCGCGCCGTCGCGTTCTCCGCCGCGCACGACCTGCCCGCCTCCCTGGCGCACGAGTCCGACGCGATGTCCGCGACGGGCGCCACGCAGGACCACGCCGACGCCGTCCGGTCGTTCCTGGCCAAGGAGCGGCCGACGTTCCACGCCCGCTGAGCGCCGCTCCCCCGGTCCCCGCGCGGTGCGGGCCCGGGCGGTGCGGGCTCAGGCGGTGCGGGCTCAGGCGGTGCGGGCTCAGGCGGTGCGGGTGCCCGGGGCGGGCCGCACGTGGCAGCCCTGGACGTGGTCGTCGACCAGGCCGCTCGCCTGCATGAGGGCGTACGCCGTCGTCGGCCCGACGAACCGGAACCCGGCCCCCTTGAGGGCGCGCGCGAGCGCCACCGACCCCGGCGTCGTGGCGGGGACCTCGGCGAGCGAGCCGTGCCGGGGGCCAGCCGCCGGCGGCGGACGGTGCGCCTCGACGAGCCCGTCCAGCCCGCCGGCGTCCCGCAGCGCCAGCACGGCCCGGGCGTTGGCGACCGTCGCGCGGATCTTGGCCCCGTTGCGGACGATCGCCGCGTCGCCGAGCAGCCGGGCGACGTCGTCCTCGTCGTAGCCTGCGACGACCTCGGGGTCGAACCCGGCGAACGCCGCGCGGAACCCCTCGCGCTTGCGGAGGACGACCAGCCACGACAGGCCCGACTGGAACGCCTCCAGGCTCACCCGCTCGAACAGGGCGTGCTCACCGGTGACGGGCCGGCCCCACTCGGTGTCGTGGTAGTCGCGGTACTCCGGCGGCGCGTCCCCCCAGGGGCAGCGCCCGAGCCCGTCGTCGCCGACGACGGCGCCGCTCACGGCCTGCGCTGCTCCGCCTCGAGCTCGCGCGCCATGGACCGCAGCGCCGCGGAGTAGGCGAGCCGGCCCGCGAGCGCGACCAGGGGCGCGAGCAGCCGGGTGACCGGGCGGGGGGGCAGGTCGAGGTCCCCCTCCCACAGCACCCGGGTGAGCGGTCGTCCGGTGCCGCCCCCGGGCAGGGCCACCACGTCGAAGGCGGCGCTGCCGCGCACGAGCCGGCCGAGCTTGCGGATGCCGCACCGGCCCGGCAGGCCGTCGGCCGGCGGGAGCCAGGCGGTGACCTCCATCGGGTCGTCGAAGCCGAGCCGGTCCAGCCCCGCGGCGGACAGCGAGGTCCGCCCGACGAAGCGCGCGCCTACGCCCGTGGCCAGGGGGGTGAGGACGCGGACCGTGGTGAACGGCACCCAGCGGGTGTGGCTCGGCCAGTCCGTGAGCCGGTCCCAGACGTCCTGGACCGGGGCGTCGACGTCGACGACCGCGACGAAGCGGGTCACGCGTGCCTCCTGGCTGCGGGGTCGGCGAGCGGGGCGTCGACAGCGTCCACGGGGTCGATGCCGACGGGCTCGACGGGGGCGACGGGGTCGACGGGGTCGACCAGGTCGGTGGGGTCCAGGTGCGCGTCGTCCTCGCCGGCCAGCGGGGCGGGCACCGGGGGCGGCGTGCCCTCGGGGACGGGGTCCTGCACGTCGCCGGGCTCGGCCAGGTGGGCTCCGGCGTGGCCGACGAGCCCCCGCAGCCGCGCGATCTCGGCGTCCCGGGCCTCGAGCAGGTCGCGCGCCTCGTCGAGCACCGCGTCGACCTGGTCCATCCGGTAGCCGCGAAGCGCCAGGGTGAAGCGCGCCCGGTCCAGGTCGTCGGCGTGCTCCAGCGGCCCGGCCAGCGGGGGCGGCAGCGTCTCCGTGACAGGCGCCATCCCGCCGCGCACCGCGCCGAGCGCCACGGCGACGACGCCCGCGACGGACAGCAGGAGGAGGGCGACCAGGAGGAGGTCCACGGGGGCGATCCTGCCAGGCGGGCGCCGGCCCCCCGACGCCCCCCGACGACGCCCCCGGCCGCACCCCTGACGTCTCCTCCGACGTGACCCCGGACCATGCCGCGGCTCAGGCGGAGCGCCGCTGCCCGCCGTCCGCCCGGGCGGCCGCGCGCAGGGAGGCCAGCACCTCGGCCATGGGCGGGCGGTCGTGGACCACGACGTGCGTGGTGCCGGGGCGCCACCGCCCGTCCGCGGCCTGGTCGAACTGGACGAGGTCGACGCCGCCGGCGGCCCCCGGACCACCGTGCGCCACGGCGCGCACCAGGTCCGTCCCGGCGGTGCGCCGGGCGATGGTCAGCATGATCTCCTGGGCGGCCACGCCGAGGCTCAGCAGGTCGCGGTGCCGGTGCTTGCGGACCCCCACGTCGACCTGGGCGATCGCGTCCAGGCCGAGCAGCGCGAGGGTGTCCAGGAGCAGGCCCACCTCGATGCCGTAGCCGCCGGCGAACGGGACCTGCTCGAGCAGCTCCCGGGTGCCCGCGTACTCCCCGCCGAGCGGCTGCACCACGCCCCCGAGCTGCGGCGCGAAGGTCGCGAGCGCCGGCCTGGCGAGCAGCTCGGTGACGCGGCCCCCGCCGGACTTCTCGGTCGTCGTCTCCAGCCGCAGCGGCCGGGCGTAGAAGGCCTTGACCAGGTGGACGCCCTCCTCCCGCAGGATCGGCCCGAGCAGGCCGACGACGAGGCTGGCGTGCACGTCGACCAGGTCGGAGTCGGCGTAGACCACGATGTCGGCGTCCGTCGCGGCGAGCGCGCGCCACAGCACCTCGCCCTTGCCGGGGCGCACCGGCACCCCCGGCAGCGCCTCCTCCCGGGTGACCACGCGCGCCCCGGCGGCGCGGGCGACGGCGACCGTGGCGTCCGTGGACCCGGAGTCGACGACGAGGACCTCGTCCACGAGCGGCGGCATGCCCGGTCCCTGGCGGCGGGTGAGCGGCAGGAACGCCCGGACCACCCCGCCCACCGTGGTCTCCTCGTCCAGGGCGGGCAGGACGACGGCGACACGGCGGCCCTCCTTGCCGCGGACCAGGTCCTGCGCGGACCACGTGACGTCGTGCCAGGTGCGGGTGCGGTACCAGGCGCCCAGGCCGGGCACGCCCAGGGCGTCCACGGGAGCCGGGCCGGTGCCCGGGGCGCGTACGGGTGCGTTCATGCCAGACCTCTCAGGGCTCGTGGGGGGACCAGGTCGCCGCGCACGGCCTCGACGACGTCGAGGGCGCGGCGGGTGGCGCGGGCGTCGTGGCAGCGGAACACCGTGGCGCCCAGCCAGGCGGCGACGGCGGTGGCGGCGAGGGTGCCCTCGAGCCGCTCGTCGGGCGGCAGGTCGAGGGTCTCCCCGACGAAGTCCTTGCGGCTCAGCGCCATGAGCACCGGGAGGCCGAGGGCCACCACCGCATCGGTGCGCCGGACCAGCGCGAGGCTGTGCCACGTGTTCTTGCCGAAGTCGTGGGTGGGGTCGACGAGGACCGAGCGGGGGTCGACCCCGGCCCCGACGGCCCGGGCGGCACCGGCGCGCAGCGTGGCGAGCACGTCGTCGACCACCCCCTCGGCGGTCGTGCCGTAGGTGACGCGGTGGGGGCGGGTGCGCGGCCGGGCACCGCCGGTGTGCGAGACGACGTAGCCGGCGCCGTGGCGGGCGGCGACGTGGACGAGGTCGGGGTCGTGGCCGGCCCAGGTGTCGTTGACCAGCGCCGCCCCGGCCGCGCAGGCCTGCCCGGCGACCTCGGCGCGCCAGGTGTCGACGGACACCACGACGTCCGGGTGCCGCTCGCGCACGGCGGCGACGAAGCCGACCACCCGGTCGAGCTCCTGCTGCGGCGGCACGTCCTCCCCCGGCCCGGCCTTGACCCCGCCGACGTCGACGACGTCCGCGCCGGCGTCGACCGCCTCGTCCACCGCGGCCAGGGCCACCCGGTCGTCCAGCTGCCGGGCGCCGGAGAAGAAGGAGTCCGGAGTCCGGTTGACCACGGCCATGACCACCGTGCGACCCGGCGGGAACGACCGGCCGCCCAGCCGCAGGCCGGTCCCTGTGCCCGTGCCGGGACCTCCGCCGAGACCGGGGGCCTCGCCGGGGGCCTGCTCGGGGTGGGGGCGCATGGCGGCAGCGTGCCAGCCTGCCGTCGCACCGCCAGGGCCCTGCGGGGACGGGCGGGCGATCGTCACACCGGGGGCGGGGTCGTCACGGCGTCGAAACGGCGCGGACCCGGCCCCGTCACCTCACGAGGTCGGGTGCTGCTCCCGGGCCGCCACCATGAGCGCGACGGCCTCGGCGGGGTCGTCGGTGAGCGTCACCAGGTCGAGGTCCTGGGTGGAGATGGTCCCCGCGTCCAGCTGGGTGCCGCGGACCCAGTCGAGCAGCCCGCCCCAGTACTCGGTGCCGACCAGGCAGACGGGGAAGGCGCGGACCTTCCCGGTCTGGACCAGGGTGAGCGCCTCGAACAGCTCGTCGAGGGTGCCCCAGCCGCCCGGCAGGACGACGAAGCCCTGGCTGTACTTGAGGAACATCGTCTTGCGGGCGAAGAAGTAGCGGAAGTTGACGGCCAGGTCGACCCAGTCGTTCATGCCCTGCTCGTGCGGCAGCTCGATCCCCAGGCCCACCGACGTCCCGCCGGCCTCGCAGGCGCCGCGGTTGGCGGCCTCCATGAGGCCCGGCCCGCCGCCGGTGATGACGGCGAACCCCTCGGCCACGAGCCGCCGGCCGATGTCCATGCCCGTGCGGTAGACCTCGGTGTCGACCGCGGTGCGCGCCGAGCCGAACACCGACACCGCGGGACCGAGCTCGGCGAGGGCACCGAAGCCCTCGACGAACTCGCTCTGGATCCGGAGCACGCGCCACGGGTCGGAGTGCACCCAGTCGGCCTCGCCCCGGTTCTCCAGCAGGCGCGTGTCGGTGGTGGACGTCGGCGTCTGCCCGCGCCGGAACCCCACCGGGCCCTGCCGGTGCCAAGCAGACGCATCGTCGGTGACCAGGGGGCCGACCGACCCGCCACTCCCCGCGTCGCCAGGCTCTGAATCTGTCACGCAGGCAGCCTAGAGCCTTCGATGTAGACGCCCATGAGCACCGGTTGCACTCCGTAGTGCACGCATCGTCACAGACGCTGAGCGACTGCCCTGGCTCCAACGGGCGGCAGACAGACAAGCCCCGCGACTAGGTCGACAAGCGGGTCACAATCCTTTCAGCGATGCAGGACTCCCGACGACTAGGGGAGGGGTCAGCATGACCAACACCGGAGCCGAGAACGCAGCTGCGGCGCCGAAGCGCGTCCGCGTGAGCCAGACAGAGGTCCCGAGACACATTCTCGCTGCGGCCCTGCGAGTCGCCCAGGCGCTGGAGGATCGCCACGACGGCAACGCTTCCGCTCCGATCATGGTGGCCGAGAGCGTCGGTAACACCCCCCTGCCTCATCCTGGCGTCGCACTATCACCGGCGCGGCCGTCGCTCGCGGCATCACGAACGGATCGAGATCGTCCGTGAACCCACCGGGGTCTCGGTCTGGTGCAGATCACACCCGTTGGCTAATCACCTGCTCACCGCTTTCCTGGGCGAAGGCGGGTGCACCTAGGCGAAGTCCGAGCGCTGCGGCCACTCGACCGGCGGTGTCCACGATCACCCCCTGGCGACGTTCGATCAAGCCAAGGCTGGTGCGGAAGGCCTAGAAGATCCGCCACCTCATCCAGCGACATGCCTGATTGCGGCCGCTCGGCCGCGAAGGCGTCGGCTGAGGCTCGCGCAGAGGGACGGACGACGGCACGCTCGTTGACCGCACGTGCACGGCAGAGGACCGGACGATGCCCGGCGGGCTAGGGGTCAGCGCCCTTGTCTTCGGTGCCGGGCCACCTTGGGAGCGCCGTCCTCTTGATCAGCCTCGACGGCCCATCCTGGGTGATGCCCCAATTGGCGTTCAGGCGTGCGCGCACAACCGCGAGGCCCACTGTACGAACCTCGCCCGTGTCGGCGCTCGGAACGCTCTCGACACGGCCACCGCCTACCCGCCGCTCAGCTGCCGGATCTTCCCATCGAGTTCCCCTGCCCCCCGGGTGCCGATTCCCGAACACCGGACATGAAGAGGCCCCCTCGCCCGGAAGAGCGAGGGGGCCGGGTCCTGCGGACAATCAGACGTCGACGGTACGTCTACGCCAGGCCTGCCGCAGCAGCGACAGGGCTGGAGGTCCTACCAGGAAGCCCACCAAGCCCATCATGGCTGCCAGCGCCAAGGCTTCGCCCTCGGCAGCGTCGAGCCCGCCCCGGGCCATCACGTACAGGACCACGAAGTACGGGACGAGCAAGGCGAACGTGAACAGCGGCAGCGCGAACCGGGGCGGGAGGGCCTGGTAGGCCAGGCCGACGCCGAGGCTGACGATCAGGACGCCGAGCAGCACGACCCCCAGCATGTCAGCAGGTCCCGAACCACGGGTACATGGCATTGCCGGGGAGGGGGTGGTGGTTGACCCGCAGGCACTTCCCACCGGCCAGCTGACCGGTGCTGATTCCGGCGAACACCCCACAACCGAGGGCGAGCGCCTTACCCGCGGGGTGCGGGGACTTGTTCAGCAGGCCCACGCAGCCCAACGCGTTCCCCATCATGATGTAGGACTCGTTCTTGGTGAAGTACCAGGTGAAGCCATACCAGCGGGTCTTGACGGTCGGGTCGGCGACGACCGGGAAGGCCGTGTTGGCGTCGGTCTCAACGACCTGGATGAGCTTGGGCCCGCGCACCTCGTAGTGCGTGGGGACCGCGACGCCGTTGGCGTCCACGGCCCAGGGGGCTTCGATGGTGCCGACGAGCTCGTTGTCCTTGACCACTGAGATTGTCTGGATGCCCGCCTCTGTGAAGGTCTGCAGCTCAGCGCCGCGGAAAGTCCAGCTGGCCCTGGCACTGGAGTTCTGCAGCACTGCAGACAGGCGGGCGTTCCCCTCGCCCAGGTCGTCCGCGGCATAGGTCATGCTCGACCCGCCGGACAGCAGCAGCTCGCCGCTCGTGCTGGTTGCACCGCCGCCGTCGAAGGCGACGTCGAGGCCGCCGAGCCTGACCCCGGCACCCGCGGGCGCGGGGGCGACGGAGGTGATGTCGGGGGTGACCGTGGCGGCCGGGACGGCTGCCTCGGCTGCGCTGATGGTGCTGTGGATGCTTGTCGTCGATGCTTGTGCCGGCGTCACGAGCATCGTCGCGGTGACGGCGACCGCCGCAAGCATGACGCCCGCACGTCGACTGGTCCTCAGGTACATGTCGTTCCCCTCGTCCCCCCCCGAACCCGTTGTTCGGGAACCAGCGGACCGTACTGGCAAAGTTGGACCCCTGTCAGTACCCGTCAGCGCGTGCTGACAAGGTCGTTGACGAAGCCGGGCAGACCGGGCGCCCCACCCGGCAACAGTCGCGTAGATGCCCCGAGTCAGATGACTCCCCGGAAGACCCCCGTGCCGAAGCTGCGCGAACATGGCGCCCGCCCAGGTGCCCTGGAGAGGCTGGCTGTCAAGCGCCTAGAAGACCGTGAGCGATACCGCCGGGCCCCCCCGCCCTGGAGTCTCACAAGCCGCGAGCTGAGCGGCGGCGGCTGTGCGCTCGCTCTGGCGCAAGACACAGAGCCGTCGACGCTGACCCATGGTCGACGGGAACTGGAGCACAACTAGGCCGCACTCGAAGAGTGGCTACGACCCGATCACCGACGAAGGGCCGTTGAGACGAAGGCCGTTGACCTGCGAAACTAATTGGCGCGCGTCACAGACCTCCACGGGTCGGAGTGCACCCAGTCGGCCTCGCCCCGGTTCTCCAGCAGGCGCGTGTCGGTGGTGGACGTAGGCGTCTGCCCGCGCCGGAAGCCCACCGGGCCCGGCCTGTGCCAGTCCTTCTCGTCCGGCCCCGGTCGGGTGGTCGCACCAGCCTCGTCGCTCACCCGCCCACCCTAGGCGCGGCGGGCCCGGGCGCCTCGGCCGCGCCGGGCGGGCCACCCGGTCCACCGGGAGCCCTGTGGCTGTAGGCGCCTCAGCCGCGCAGCCAGGCGACGAGGCCCTCGGTGCAGGCGACGAGCTGCGCGACCGGCACCCGCTCGTCGTCCGCGTGGGCCAGCTGCGGGTCACCGGGGCCGAAGTTCACGGCGGGCACGCCGAGCGCGGAGAACCGGGCCACGTCGGTCCAGCCGAGCTTGGCGCGAGGCGCGCCGCCCGCGACCGGGCCGACGGCCTCGACGAACGCGCGGGCGGCGGGCAGGTCCAGACCCGGGCGGGCGCCCTCGGCGACGTCGAGCAGCTCGAGCTCCACGTCGAGGCCGGCGAAGACCTCCTGCACGTGGGCGAACGCCTCCGCTGAGCTGCGGTCGGGGGCGAAGCGGTGGTTGACGTGCACGGTGCAGACGTCCGGGACCATGTTGCCCGCGATGCCGCCGCGGATCCCGACCGCCTGCAGGCCCTCGTGGTACTCCAGCCCGTCGACGACCGGGCGGCGGGGCTCGTACGCCTGCAGCCGCGCCAGCACGTCCCCGACGGCGTGGATCGCGTTGACCCCGCGCCAGGCGCGCGCGGAGTGCGCGGTGCGGCCGCGCACGGTGACGTCGACCCGGAGCGTGCCCTGGCAGCCGCCCTCGACCAGGCCCCCGGTCGGCTCCCCCAGCACGGCCAGGTCGGCGGCGAGCCAGCCGGGCAGCGTCCGCGCGAGCCGACCGAGGCCGTTGCGCTCGGACTCGACCTCCTCGCAGTCGTAGAACACGTACGTCACGTCGCGGACCGGCTCGGGGACGGTGCAGGCGGCGACCAGCGCCATCGCCACGCCGCCCTTCATGTCCGTCGTCCCGCGGCCCCACAGCACGTCCCCGCCGTCGGGGTCGTCGCCCTCCCCGGGCGCCTCGAGGCGGCCGGGGACGTTGTCGGCGACCGGGACGGTGTCGATGTGCCCCGCGACGAGCACCCGCTCGGGCCGGTCGAGCGAGGTCCGCGCGAGCACGGCGTCGCCGTCCCGGACGACCTCCAGGTGCGCCTGGGCGCGCAGCAGCGCCTCGACGGCGTCCGCGACCGCGCCCTCGTCGCCGGACACGCTGGGGATGTCGACGAGCGCCCGGGTGAGGGCGACCGGGTCGGGCAGCGGCAGGGCGGCGGGCGGGAAGAACGAGGAGCTGGTCATCCGTCGACGGTACCGACGCCGCGGTCCTGGTCGTGGTGGCGGTCGTGGTCGTGGTGGTGGTGGTGCTGGTCGTGGCAGCGTGCGGGCATGAGCATCGACCTGGACGTCGTGGTGGGCGCGGCCGGCGAGGGCGAGCGGCTCGTGCTGCCGTTCGGCGAGGTGCTGGTGCGCCTGTCGGGGGCGGACACCGAGGGGGCCCTGTCGGTCGTGGAGATGCGGCTGGCCCCGCGCACGGTCGGCGCCGCCCTGCACGTGCACCACGACCACCAGGAGTACTTCGAGGTCCGTGAGGGCGAGCTCACCGTCGACCTCGCCGCGGGCAGCCGGACGGTCGGTCCCGACGGGATCGTCTCGGTTCCGCGCGGGCACGCGCACGGCTTCCGCAACGGCACCGACCGGTGGACGACGTTCGTCGGCCTGTTCACCCCGGCGGGCTACGAGGACTACTTCCGCGAGGTCGCCCGCCTGGCCGCGACGGGTGCGGCTGTGACGCCGGACGTGCTGGCCGGGCTGCGCGCCGGGTACGGCACCGAGGCTGTCTAGGCTCACCCCCATGAGCCGACCTGCCTCCGGGACCGCACTCGTCAGCGTCGTCGACGGGCAGGTGCACGGGTCAGACGCCGACGGCCGCGTGCTGGACGCCTGGTTCCCCGCCCCCCGCCTGGGCGAGGCCGGCGTGGACGCCGCGTGGGAGGAGCGCCTGCTCCCGCTCGCCGGGCTCGACGAGGCGCGCGGGGTGCGCCGCGAGGTCCGCGACGTCGTCGTCGACCTGGACACCGCCCCGGCCGACGCCGTCGACGCCTACCTTCGCCTGCACCTGCTGAGCCACCGGCTCGTCGCGCCCCACGAGGTCAACCTCGACGGGCTGTTCGGGACGCTGACCACGGTGGTGTGGACCAACCACGGCCCCGCCCCCGTCGAAGACTTCGCCGAGACCCGCATCCGGCTGCTGGCCGCGCACCCCGGCGACCGGGTCGTCGTCACCTCCGTCGACAAGTTCCCCCGCATGACGGACTACGTCGTGCCCTCCGGCGTCCGGATCGGCGACGCGGACCGGGTCCGCCTGGGTGCGCACCTGGCCGAGGGGACCGTCGTCATGCACGAGGGCTTCGTCAACTTCAACGCCGGCACGCTCGGCACGTCGATGGTCGAGGGCCGGGTGAGCGCGGGCGTCGTCGTCGGCGAGGGCTCGGACGTCGGTGGCGGCGCGTCCATCATGGGCACGCTGTCCGGCGGCGGCACCGAGGTGATCCGGGTCGGGGCGCGCTGCCTGATCGGCGCCAACGCCGGCCTCGGCATCTCGCTCGGTGACGACTGCGTCGTCGAGGCGGGGCTGTACCTCACGGCCGCCACCAAGGTCGCGCTGCTGCCGGGGACGCTGCCGGGCAAGGCGTCACAGACCCTGGTCAAGGCCAGCGAGCTCACCGGCGCCAGCGGCCTGCTGTTCCGCCGCAACTCGGTGACCGGCCAGGTGGAGGCCCTGCCCCGCAACGGTGTCGGGGTCCACCTCAACCCCGCCCTGCACTCCTGAGGACGCTGTCCCCGCCGCCGACGGCGGGCGCCCGGGCGGTCCGCCTGCTCGTCGCGCTCGTCGTCGTCGTGCTGCTGGTCGTCGGCCTCGTGGTGGGCCTGGTGGCGCTGGCGTCCCGGTGGACCCGTGCCCCCGAGCCCGTCGCGCAGCCGGTGTGCCGCGCCGAGGTGCCCGCGCCGGACGACGGCGGCGTGCTGCGCGCCGAGTTCTCCCCCGAGCGCACGGCCAACGCCGCGCTGGTCGTCGGCATGGCGGACCGCCGTGGCCTGCCGGCGCGCGCGGCGACGATCGGCATCGCCACCGCCATCCAGGAGTCCGGCCTGGTCAACATCGACTACGGCGACCGCGACTCGCTCGGGCTGTTCCAGCAGCGCCCGTCGCAGGGCTGGGGCACGGAGGAGCAGGTCCAGGACCCGGTGTACGCCACGGGCGCCTTCTACGACGCCCTGGTCGAGATCGACGGGTACACCGAGCTGGAGATCACCGACGCCGCCCAGCAGGTCCAGCGCAGCGGCTTCCCCGAGGCCTACGCCGACCACGAGGGCGAGGGCCGCGCGCTGGCCAGCAGCCTGTACGGGCTGTCCCCGGCCACGCTGGTCTGCGAGCTGCCGCCGCTGGAGCGGGCCGGCGGCGAGCAGCCGGCCGACGCTGCCGCGGCCGACATGGTGTCCGCGCTGCAGACCTGGGCGACCGAGGGCTGGCAGGCCTCCGCGGTCGAGGCCGGGGCGCCGGCCGAGGGCGAGGAGGCGGACCCCTCGAGCGCAGCGACCGTCGTGCTGGACGCCGCCGGTGCCGCCGAGCCCGGCCGGACGGCGTGGGCGCTGGCCCACTCGGCCGTCGCGCTCGCCGAGCGGCACCGCGTGGTCCGGGTCGAGGTGGACGGTCGTGTCTGGGACCGGGGCGAGGCCGAGGCCGGCTGGTCCGTGGTCGAGACCGGCGAGGGCGGGGCACCCGCGGCCGGGGACGGGCGGGTCCGGGTCACGACCGGCTGACGCGGGGCCGACGATCTCGGGCCCGCTCGCACCTGACCCGACCGGAGCCGCGACCCCGCCCGACGATCTCGGGCCCGCTCGCAGGTCCTCTACGCGGGAGGGGCGGGGACGGTTGCAGCGAGGCCGGGTACAGCGAGGGCCGGCCGGGATGTCCCCCGACCGGCCCAGTGCTGCTGCTGCTGCTGGCTGCTCCGCAGTCTCAGCGCGCGTCCATGGCGACGTAGTCGCGCTCGGCGGCGCCGGTGTAGACCTGGCGCGGGCGGCCGATCTTGGTGCTGGGGTCGGCGATCATCTCGCGCCACTGCGCGATCCAGCCGGGCAGGCGGCCGATGGCGAACAGGACGGTGAACATCTCCGTGGGGAAGCCCATCGCCTGGTAGATGAGGCCCGTGTAGAAGTCGACGTTCGGGTAGAGCTTGCGCGAGACGAAGTAGTCGTCGGCCAGCGCGATGGTCTCGAGCTCCTTGGCGATGTCGAGCAGCTCGTTGCCGGCCGCCTTCTCGAACATCTCGTCGGCGGTCTTCTTGATGATCGCCGCGCGCGGGTCGTAGTTCTTGTAGACCCGGTGGCCGAACCCCATGAGGCGCACGCCGGGGGTCTTCTTCTTCACCTTCTCCATGAACGACTCGACGGTCTCGTCGGAGTCGCGGATGGTGGTGAGCATCTCCAGCACCGCGGAGTTGGCGCCGCCGTGCAGCGGGCCGGACAGCGCGTGGATCCCGGCGGACACGCTGGCGAACAGGTTCGCCTGGGCGGAGCCGACGAGACGGACCGTCGAGGTCGAGCAGTTCTGCTCGTGGTCGGCGTGGAGGATGAAGAGCTGGTCCAGCGCCTTGACCATGAGCGGGTCGGCCTCGTACGGCTCGGCGGGCAGCCCGAACGTCATGCGCAGGAAGTTCTCGACCAGGGACTGCGAGTTGTCCGGGTAGAGGAACGGCTGGCCGATGTTCTTCTTGTACGAGTAGGCCGCGATGGTCGGCAGCTTGGCGAGCAGGCGGACGGTCGAGATCTCGACCTGCTCGTTGTCGAAGGGGTCCAGGGAGTCCTGGTAGAAGGTCGACAGCGCGGAGACCGCGCTGGACAGCTGCGGCATCGGGTGCGCGTTGCGCGGGAAGCCGTCGAAGAACCGCTTGAGGTCCTCGTGCAGCATCGTGTGGCGCTGGACCCGGCCGGTGAACTCCTCGAGCTGGGTCGCGGTGGGGAGCTCGCCGTAGATGAGCAGGTAGCTGACCTCGAGGAACGTGCTGCCCTCGGCCAGCTGCTCGATCGGGTAGCCCCGGTAGCGCAGGATGCCGGCGTCGCCGTCGATGTACGTGATCTCCGACCGGCAGGACGCGGTGTTGACGAACCCGGTGTCCAGGGTCACCTTGCCCGTCGTCGCCAGCAGCTTGCCGATGTCGAGCCCGTCCGAGCCGTCCGTCGCCTCCACGACCGGGAGCTGGAGCGGCTCACCGTGGCCGGTGATCGCGTACGTCTGCGTGGCGTCGGGCATCGGTGCTCCTGCGGTCGGCGGCTGTGTCGTCTCGCTCGTCGTGCTGTGCGGTCCCCGCGGTGGGGCTGCGGGACGTCGTGCTCACCGGGCGCCTGCCGGGGCCGGCTCCGGAGGGTGCCGAGGCTACCCGCTGGTACGGGGGGCGGCGTCATGCAGGCGCCGGGCCGCGGCCTGGACGCGCTCGTCGGTCGCGGTGAGCGCGACGCGCACGTGGCCTGCCCCGGAGGCGCCGTAGAAGCTGCCGGGGGCCACGAGGACACCGAGGTACGCCAGGCGCCCGACGGTCGACCAGCAGTCCGCCGGCCCGTCGGAGGAGGCCGGGGTGGCCCACAGGTACAGGCCCGCCTCGGAGTGGTCGACCCGCAGCCCGGCCGCCTCGAGCGCCGGCAGCAGCACGGCCCGCCGCGCGGCGTACCGGGCCTTCTGCTCGGCCACGTGGGAGTCCTCGCCGAGGGAGGCCGCGAGCACGGCCTGGACCGGCGCGGGCACGATCATGCCCAGGTGCTTCCGGAGGCCGACGAGGTGCTGCACGAGCACCGGGTCCCCGGCGACGAAGCCCGCCCGGTAGCCGGCGAGGTTGGACCGCTTGGACGCCGAGCAGACGGCCAGGACGCCCGTGAGGTCCCCGCCGGTGACCCGGGGGTCCAGCACGCTCGGCACCCGCTCGCCGCCGGCGGCCGGGTCCCACCGCTCGGTCCAGCCCAGGTCGCAGTAGCACTCGTCGGACGCGACGACCGCGCCGCGGGCCCGCGCCCACGCGACGACCTTGGCCAGGTGCTCGACCGGGAGCACCTTCCCGGTGGGGTTGGCCGGGCTGTTGAGCCAGACCAGCCGCACCGCCCCGTCCGGTCCCAGCGACGTCGTGGAGTCCGACGGCACCGGCCTCGCGCCGGCGATCCGGGCTCCCACGTCGTAGGTCGGGTACGCGGTCTCCGGGTGCACGACGACGTCCCCCGCGCCCAGTCCCAGCAGGGACGGCAGCCAGGCGACGAGCTCCTTGGACCCGACCACCGGCATGACGCCGAGGCCCGGCAGCGGACCGGTGCCGCGCACCCGCTCGAACCACGCGGCCACCGCCCGGTGCACCTCGGCGGTGCCGGCGACGGTCGGGTACCCGGGCGCGTCCGCGGCGGCGGCGAGCGCCTCCTGCAGCAGCGGAGGCGTGCTGTCGACCGGCGTGCCGACGCTCAGGTCGACGATGCCGTCCGGGTGCGCCCGCGCCCGCTCCCCGTACGGGGCGAGCGCGTCCCAGGGGAAATCGGGCAGACCGGTGAAGGGCATCGGGCGGCTGCTCCGGGTCCTCCGGCGGGTCCTGCTGTCAGCTGCCCTCGGCCTGGGGCGGCAGCGCAGCGACCGTGGGGTGGTCGTAGTCCAGCGCACCCGTCTTGGCGGCGCCGCCGGGGCTGCCCAGCTCGGAGAAGAACTCGACGTTGGCGTCGTAGAACGGCTTCCACTGCTCGGGGACGTCGTCCTCGTAGTAGATCGCCTCGACGGGGCAGACCGGCTCGCAGGCACCGCAGTCGACGCACTCGTCGGGGTGGATGTACAGCGACCGCTTGCCCTCGTAGATGCAGTCGACCGGGCACTCCTCGATGCAGGCCTTGTCCTTGAGGTCGACGCACGGCTGGGCGATGACGTAGGTCACGGTGAGGGCTCCTCGGGTGGTGGCAGGCGGGTCAGGTGGTGCTCGTCCCTAGGATGCCGGACGTGGACCCGTCTGTCGCAGCCGGTCTCCCGGGCTGGGTGGGTCGGCGTGTCGTGGTGCGCCACCTGCTGCCCGACGGGCGCGCCACCGACGTCCTCGGCACGCTCGTGGCCGTCGACGGGACCCGGCTCGAGGTCCGTCGCGACAGGCTGCACGCCGGCGAGGACGAGTCCGCCCGCGTCGTGCGGGTCGCCCTCGGTGCCGTCCTGCTGGCGAAGCCCGTCCCCCCGCCGCCGGTCAGGCGGCCGGCCGGGGACCGCAGATGATCCGGTCGGCGGGGATGTAGCGCCAGGTCTCGGTCTCCCGCTTGACCTCGGCGCCGCCCTGCCGCCAGATCCGCGTGGTGTCGATGGTGAACCCGTCGATCGGGCTCTGGCCGCGGCAGTCTGACGACGGGTCGTACACGGTGGTGCCCGAGGTCGCGGAGTAGCGGCCGGAGCTCACGGCCTCCACGTCCCACGTCTTGGTGCCCCAGAAGGTCACGGTGATCTGGCCGCCGCCGACCCCGGCCTGGATCAGGATCGCCGTGCTGGTGTCGTTGCGGAACGCCATGTCGACCCGGGGGCTGTAGTTGAGCGTCGACTCGCGCCCGGCGGGGTAGCGCGGGATGTAGAGGCTGTGCGGCTTGAACGCCGTGATCTCCAGGCCGGCGAAGAAGGCGGCGTTGTAGGTCGTGGTGGCCACCTGCGACACCCCGCCCCCGACGCCCTCGGACAGGATGCCGTTGCTGATGACGCCCGCGGCGCGGTAGCCCTTCGCCGTCGTCCGCTCGCCGAGCGCGTCGTTGAGGCTGAACTCCTCGCCCGGCAGGACGAGGGTCCCGTCGATGGTGCGCGAGGCGACCGCGAGGTTGTTGGTCCGGTCGGGGTTGTCCGGGTAGTTCGTCGAGAAGGTGGACACGACCTCCTTGACGCCGAGCGCCTGCGCCTCCTCGGTGGTGAGCTCCGGCTCGACGACGGCGCCCTCGACCACGGCCCGGCGGTCGGTGCCCGGCTGGAGGGCGGCCACCGACGCCTGCGACAGCGGTCCGGCCGGCAGCGAGCGGCCGAGCGCGCCGGGGACCACGGTGGGCGCGCCGCCGGCGAGCTCGATGCGCGCGTCCGCGGGGGCCTGCTCCAGGGCCGGGTCGACCGCCAGGGTCGCGGCACGCAGGGCGTCGCCGTCGACAGCGAGGCCCAGGGTGCCGCCCTCGCCCGGGTCCATCGCCAGGGTGGGCCCGAACTGCTCGGGGGCGAGCCCGACCTCGCGGTCGCCGACGACGACGACGAGCGGCGCCGCGACCGCGGCCTGGGCCAGCTCCATGCCGGCGTCGACGTCCTCCTGGCCGACCTGCACCGCGCGGGTGTCCGCGGGCAGCGGGACGGGCCCGTCGGTGGCCAGCCACATGGCGCGGACGGCGGCCGCGGCACCGGCGACGTCGACCTCGCGGCCCTCGACCGGCTCGACGCGGGTCGGCACGCCGCCGGGGAACGTGACGTCCCCGTCGACCGGCTCGACGCCCAGCCGGCCCGCGACCTCGGCGAGCGCCGCCTCGAGGGCGGGCTCGTCGACGTCGGTGGCCACCGAGAGGTCACCGGCGCCGACGACGTGACGCCACATCCGCGCCGGCTCGAGCGAGAAGCCCGTCACCGAACCGACCGTGCTCGCCAGGTCGACGCCCAGGCCCGCGGCGGCGGGGTCGAGGGAGTCGACGTCCTCGCCGACCGAGACCTCGACGGGGTCCTCGGCGCGGGGGGCGACCTCGGCCTCGAGCAGGGCGACGGCGTCGTCGGCGGACCGGCCGCCGATGTCGACCCCGGCCGCCGAGGTGCCGAAGGGGACACGGTCGGCCAGCGCGTACGCGGCGCCGACGTAGACCCCGACGACGACCACGGCGACGGCCAGCAGGGCGAGCAGCGGCCCGACCCAGCCACGGCCGCCGGCCGAGCCGACGGTCTCCGGACGGGAGGTGGTGCTCGTGCTCATGGGTACCCCGCAGTGGACGCCGGGCGGGGGTCCCCCCGCCCGGCGCCAGGATAGGTGCCGGACGGCGCATCCCTCGTGGGTCCGCGGCAGGCCGTCGGGAACGAATGGGTAACGGGGGTCAGAGCGGGCCGGTCAGGCCCCGGTACCCGCTGGCGAACCAGACGAGCGGGGCGGCGTCCTCGACGTCGCCGTCGAGCTCGAGGCCCCGGACGGCGCCGACGACGATGGTGTGGTCGCCCGCGGGGTGGGCGGCCTCGACCTCGCACTCCATCCGGACCAGGCTGCCCCGGACCAGCGGCAGCCCGAGCACGGCGCCCGTGACCGTGGGCACCCGGGACAGCTGGCCGACCAGCGGCCGGCCCCGGCTGGCGAGCCACGAGCTGACCCGGGTCTGGTCGGCGGCGAGGACGGACACCCCGAACCGGCCGTCGTCCAGCACGGCGTCGTGCACGCGGGAGTCCTGCTCGAGGCAGACCAACAAGGTGGGCGGGTCCAGGCTCACCGAGGTGACCGAGTTGGCCGTCATGGCGTGCGGGTGCCGGCCCCGGGCGGTGACCACCGTGACGCCGGTCGGGTAGCGCGACATCGCGGCGCGGAAGCCGTCGCGGTCGACGGGGACGGCGGGCTGCGGGCCGTCGGCCTGTGGCGCGTCGGTCTGTGGTGCGCCGGTCTGTGGCGCTCCGGTCTGTGGCGCGTCGGACTGCGGGCCGTCGGTCACCGGGCCGTCGGTTACGGGGCCGTCGGTCACCGGGTGGCCCCCGCCCGGGCGCGCGCCGGGCCGCCGGCCGACCGCTGCCGGGCGCGCAGGCCGACTGCCGTGGCCATCGGGGCGGCGAAGGCGGGCAGCAGCACCGCGAGCAGGATCCAGGCGGTCGACTCCGGCAGCCCGGTGAGGACGAGGTCGCCCTCGGCGGTGGGGAGCAGGAGCAGGCCCAGGACCACGCCCCGCCCGGCCGCCACCGCGAGCAGGGCGTGCCCGGGACCCGGCCGCCTGCCCAGGCTGGCCGCCGCGACCATGACGTCGCAGGCGAGCACCATGCCCAGCGCCAGCAGCACCCCGTACGGGACGAGGACGCCGAGCACGCCCTCCCGGGCCAGGTGGACGGCGGTGCCGAGCAGACCGGTCAGGGCGCCGAGCAGGAGCAGGGCCACGGTAGGACCGGCCGTCGCCCGGAGGACGGACCTCCCGCCACGGCGGCGGGCGTCGTCCCCGGCGGTCGGCACCGGCCCAGGGTAGGGCCGTCGTCGGGACCCGGTCAGCGGGTCCGGGTCCCGACGACGGAGCGCAGGTCGACCACCTCGACGGCGGCCGGCTGGAGGTCCGGGACGTCGCCCAGCGGCGACGGGCCCTGGGCCGCGGCGGCCTCGAGGACGTCCGTGATCTCGTGGCCGACGAGCTCGTGCCGCTCGAGCAGCGCGTCGCGCAGCGCCTCGACCAGGTGGCGGTGCTGCACGAGCAGGCCGCGGACGGCGCCCTTCTGCTCGTGCAGCAGGGCCTCGACCTCCGCGCGCGCCGACCGGTCGCCGAGCACCTGCGACACGAGCCCGCCGCCGAACGGCCCGCCGCCGGCACCGACGAGGGACACCAGCGACTCGCCCATCCCGGCCGCGCCGACCATCTGCGCCGCCGTGGCCGTCGCGAAGGCCAGGTCTCCCCCGGGCCCGGTCGACACGTCGCCGAAGAACAGCTCCTCGGCCACCTGGCCGCCGAAGGCGATCTGCACCATGCCGGCCAGCTCCGAGCGGGAGCGGGTGTAGACGTCCTCGCGGTCCCCGTGCGCGAGCAGCCCGAGGGAGCCGGCGCGCTTGATGATCGTGAGGATCTCCAGCCGGCGGGCGGGCGCCACGAGCCAGGCGACGGTCGCGTGCCCCGCCTCGTGGGTGGCGATGAGGCGCTCCTCGTGGGCGGTGTAGCCGACGGGGTGGCCGAGGCCGACCTCGACGAGCATGCGGGCCCGCTCGAGGTCCTTCCAGCCCATCCGTCCGCCACCGCGCGCCATGGCGCCGATGAGCGCCTCGTCGAGCAGGTTCTCGATCATCACGGGGGTGTAGCCCTGGGTGACCCCGGCCAGCGCGTCGCGGCGCTCCGGGTCGTCGAGCTCGGGGGCGTGGCGCTTGGTCGCCAGGTAGAAGTCGATGATCTCGCGGCGGCCGCCCTTGTCCGGGGCGTCGAAGGCGAGACGCCGGTCGAAGCGGCCGGGGCGCAGGAGCGCCGGGTCGAGGGCGTCGGCGCGGTTGGTCGCGGCGATGAGGAGGATGTCGGCCGTCGGCGTGCGGGGCCGCGCGAGGCGACGGTGCTCCGGCAGCACGAGGTTGAGGGTGTCGACGACCCAGCGGTGCACCCGCTGCGACGGCGACGGGGTGTCGAAGGACTGCATCTGCACGAGGAGCTCGTTGACGACGCCGCCGACGCCCTCGCTGGTCATCGCCGTGGTGACGCTGCCGGCCGGGTGCACGAGGCCCGCCGTGCTCGTGCCGGTGGCCGCCCCGGACAGCACGGTCCCGCCGAGGCCGGCCAGGCCGCCGCAGGACACGTGGTGGGAGCCGACGGGGTGCCAGGCCGTGCTGGCCTGCATGCCGCCGCGCACCGTGGCGATCGCGTCGATCTCCTCGATGAAGCCGATGGCGCCGCCCTCGGCGCGGGCGGCCTTCCGCAGCGCGGCGAAGTAGCTGCGGATCTTGCCCGCGGTCGCGCCGTAGTACATGGACTGGAACGAGGTCGCGGAGACGAAGAGGAACGGGACGCCGGCCTCGCGGGCCATCGCCTTGGCGGTGTACGTCTTGCCGGTACCGGGGGGGCCCTCGAAGAGCACGCCCCGGCGGGGGGTCCCGCCCAGCTCTTCGCGGAACGAGCGGCCGCCGAGGAACAGGTCGAGGGTGCGCTCCACCTCGTCGCGCACCGGGCCGAGACCCTTGACGTCGTCGAGGGTGACGTCGATGTCCTCGGGGCGGTAGGTGACGTGCGGGCTCCGCCGGGCGGCGACCTGGGTGCCGATCAGGGCCAGCAGCATGACGAGGAAGAACACCCCGACGATGAGGTACAGCGGGTCGACCACGGGCATGGCCGGCAGCAGCGGCTGGTCGGTCACCGCACGCCACGACGCCCACGCCAGGACCGGCAGCAGGACCAGCGCGAGGCGTCCGAGCCGGCGCTGGCGCAGCCGCTCGCGGGCGACGCCGACGTCCCGGCCGGACCGCGCGCGGACCATGGGCGCTCGTCTGCTCATGCTGACCTCCTGGGTGACGGGGAGGGGTCTCCCACCCGCGGGCACCAGCCTCACCCCGACGAGCCGGTCGCGACAGCCCGCAGATGCTCTGACCTGCGGGTATGCACCCCGGTTCACCCGCGCGGGGCAGCGCCCCGCGACGGCCCCGCACTCAGCGTGAGCGGGCCGTCACCCGTGCGGCGGAGCGGCGGGGCGGGTGCCCGCAGGGAGCAGGAGGGCGCGCAGCGGGTCGTCCACCGCGAGCGCGAGGGGCTCCGCGGCGGGTGCCACCGGACGGAGGAGCTGTCCCGCCTCGTCGCCGGTGAGCGGCTGGGGCACGTCGTTGGAGAGGGCGAGGGCGGCTGAGCCCGGCGCGTCGTCGAGCACGGTCGCCTGGCTGGGCAGCGCCCGCAGCGCGGCGGCCTTGGACGCCAGCCAGGCGCCGGCGCGGACGGTGGCGTCGATGTCGGCGGGCGGGACGAACAGGTGCGGCAGCGGGCCGTCGGGGTCCCACGCGGCGGGGTCGGCGCGGTGACGGAGCCAGGACCGGAGCGCGTCGGCGTCCGCAGCGGCGCCGTAGACCCAGGGGACGGTCCAGGCGGCGGCCTTCGCGGGGGCGGCGTCAGCGGCGCCGTCCGTGTCGGTGGCGGTGTCGGCGGCCAGGTCGAGCGCCCTCAGGGTCACCCGGTGCGCCATCACGTGGTCGGGGTGCCCGTAGCCCCCGTGGGGGCCGTAGGTGAGCACGACGTGCGGCCGGCGCCGCCTGACCAGACCGGCCAGCCGTGCCGCTGCCTCGTCGAGGTCGGCCACCGCGAAGCAGTCCGGGCGGACGTCGGGCGGCACCGCGGCGCGCCCGCCGGGCAGCACCACCATCCCGCTGTCGCGGTACCGGTCCGCCTGCCTCCGGGTTCCCGCCGCCGCCGGGAGCCCGTCGAGGTACGTGTGCGCGACCCGTCCGCCGGTCCCCGCCGCCAGGGCGTCGAGCGCGGCGGCGAGCTCGGCCTCGCGGAGCTCGGCGAGGGTGTCGTCCCGGTGGCTGGTGCGGTGCTGCTCGGCGTCGCCGATCACCTCGCCCTCCTCGCCCCGGGTGCACGTGACGAGGTCGACCTCGTGGCCGTGGGCCAGCGCGGCGGCGACGGTGGCGCCGTGGGTGAGCGTCTCGTCGTCGGGGTGGGCATGGACGAGGAGGAGCCGGAGGGTCACGGCGACAGTCTGGCGCGGCGGTCGTGGCGCAGCCGGACTGGCCCGGGGACCGAGGTCCCCGGGCCCGCCCCGGCCGGTCAGCTCCTGCAGTCGCGCGCGGGGTGCGGCACCTCCCGGGTCGTCGTGACCTCGGCACCGTCCAGCTCGCCCGTGATCGTCACGGTGCTGCTGCCGGCAGGCACCGTCGCCGTCCGGGTGGCGAAGACCCGGAACGCGGACCCCCCGGGCTGCACGGCGCGCAGGGTCCGGCTGCCGTACGGGGTGACGACCGCGACCGACACGGGGCTCTCGCCGCGGTTGGTGACGGTGACCCGCAGGACGCCCGTCCGTGCCGCGAGGCACCGGACCTCGGCCGCGACGTCCACGGCGAGCTCCGCCGGGACGTCGAGCTCGGCGGTCGCGACGGACGCCTCGAGGATGCCGTACCCGAGGAACTCGGCCGTGACCGTCTGCCGCCCGGGGACGCTCGGCAGGGTGACGGTCGCCCGCCCGTCCTCCAGGTACACCGTCTCCGACCACGGGCCGACGGTGAACCTGACCTGGCCGCCGGTCTCGAAGGTGTCCTGCGCTGCCACGACCGCCGTGGCGGTCGCGGTCCCCCCGACCGGGTCGCGGTCGACGGTGAGCGCGGTGGTGGTGGCGACGTCCTCGTTGGGGATGCCCCGGATGTCGTTCCACTCCCGCAGCGTGATCGGGATGACGGTCCCGTGCCGCGGCCGCGGGACACCGGCGTTGGTCATGGTGATGGTCTTCGGCTCCCAGGTCGGTGCCTCGATGTCGGCCGAGCAGGCACCCTGGTAGCCGCCGCCGTCGGAGTACCGGTCCCCCCACAGGTAGAACTGGCCGGGGCAGGCGGTGTCGCCGGGGTTCGCCCGGAACACCACGGGACCCTCGTAGGCCTGCTCGGCCACCCACGTCGTCCGGCCCAGGGCCGGGGCGACGAGGGTCCACGCGTCGAGGTCGGTCTCGAGGAAGTCGGTGTTCTTCTCGGAGAAGATGTCCGACCCGGCGTTGCCCGCCTCGTTCTTGGTGAAGCGGTAGTACTGGTCGCCCACCTTGATCGCGGTGGTGTCGATGCGCGACAGGGGTGCCGGGTCCTGCCAGACCCTCGCCTCGGAGAAGGTCTGGAAGTCGCGGGTCAGGGCGTACCACATCTGGGCGTTGCCCTGGCCGGTCCGGTTGACAGGGTCGTCCCACAGCGACTGAGCCCAGAACACGGCGTAGGCCCCGATCTCCTCGATCCACAGCGACTCCGGCGCGAACGCGTTGCCGGCGTCGTCGGGCGCGACCTCGACGTGGCGCTGGGGCGTCCAGGTCACGAGGTCGTGGGACTCGAACACCTCGATGTACTGGGTGTCGTTGATGTCGTACCCGCCCTGGTCGTACCAGTTGAGGTCCGTGGCGATCATGTAGAACGTGTCGCCGTCCGGGGAGCGGACGATGTGCGGGTCGCGCAGGCCCTGGTCGCCCAGCTGCGAGACGAGGGACGGCCGTCCGCCGGTGAGCCCCGTCCAGTTCAGGGCGTCGTTCCCGTCCGACGTGGCGAACATGATCTGCTCGCCGTCGGCGATGTTCTCGCCCTTGAAGTAGCCGAGGAAGTAGCGCTCGTCCTCCTCCTCGCGGGGCAGGGCCCGGACGGTGACCGGGAAGGTCCGGGTCGAGGCCGCGTCGCCGCGCCGCACCGTGGCGGTCAGGGTGCCCTCGACGGCCGGACGCCCGTAGCCCGGGCGCGTGACCTCGCCGGTCGGGGTGATGAGGTCGGTCGTCGAGGACCAGGTGACGGCGGACCCGAAGCCGCCCTCGGCGGGAAGGTCGAGGTCGCCGCGGACGTCGTCGGTGGAGTACAGGACCAGGTCGGCGCTGTCGCGGGCCACGGCGTCGGCGTCGTCGAACTCGGCCTCCACGGTGACCTGGATCTCGCGCACGGTGACGTCCTGCGCACCCTTGCGGAGAGTGGCGGTGAGGGTCACCGTGGCGTCGGGCTGACCGGACGCCGGTCGGGTGACGCGGCCGACGACGGGCACCTTCGGGGCGGTGGCGGGCGGGGTGGAGACGTCGACCACGGACGGGTCGGAGCTCGTCCACGTGATCGAGGACCCGGCGACCGACCCCAGCTCGGGCAGGACGAGGTCCCGGACGACCGAGCCGGTGTCGCCCAGGTCGATGGCCGCCGCATCGGCGCGCACCCCGGTCGACACGGTCTCCTCCGCCAGGGCCAGCACCTCGTCCACGCCGACCGCCCGGTCGTAGACCCGGAAGTCCGCGATCGTGCCGCGGAAGGAGTAGTGGCCGGCGACCTGCGACCGCGCCAGGAAGTTGCAGCCGGTGCCCTCGGGGCTGACCGACGGCGGGGTGGTGAGGCCCGTGGCCTGCGCGTACCGCACGCCGTCGACGTACACCGTCCCGGTCCAGGTGGTGCCGCCGGCCTCGAGCGCCTGCGTGTAGGTGACGTGCTTCCAGGCACCCTCGAGCAGGCGGCCACCGGCCTGCATGATGCTGCGGTCGCCGACCACGACGCGGAAGCGCGAGCCGGGGCGCGGTGCCGTGTTCGAGGCCCAGATCGAGCCCTGCGCGCCGGTGCCGACGTCGCACGAGCCCGTCCCGCCGCCGAAGCCGAACATCTGGTGGTTGCCGACGTTCGCCGGGTCCACCCGCACCTCGTAGTCGACGGTGAGCTCGCGCATGCCGGCCGTGATGTCGTCCGGCAGCCGGACGTACGCACCGGTGAGCGAGCTCTCGTAGGAGCCCGGGTTGAAGCGCACGCCCCGCCCAGTGAGCTCGGCCTTGTCCGGGTTGACCAGGGTGGCCGCGACGCCGGACGAGCCGGTGTTGGCCAGCGTAGTACCGCTGGTCTCGTCGAGCTCGAACTCGTGCACCAGGCCCGCCCGCAGCTGGGCGTCGGGGATGTCGACGCGCGGGAGCACCGTGACGACGAACGACCGGGCGGCTGTCGCACCCCGCTGGGTGACGGTGGCGGTCAGGGTGGCCGTCGCGGCCGGCGCACCCACGGCGGGGCGGGTGGCGCGACCGGTGGCCGAGACGACGGCCGGGTCGCTGGATGTCCAGGTCAGGCCCGGCGCAGCCGGGAGCGCGAGGTCCTCCCTGACCCCGGACAGGTCCCCGAGGCTCAGGCTGTCGACGACCTCCTGCACGTTGCCGGGGGCGAGCGCGTCCGACAGGGCGCGCAGCTCGTCGGCGGGCAGGACGCCCGAGTAGACCCGCACGTCCTTCACCGTGCCGGTGAACTGGCGCACGTTCCCGCTCGTCACCGGGGACCGACCGAGGTAGCCGACCGGCGAGGTGATGGCGTCCAGGGCTGCGTCTACCGAGGTCTCCCCCACCGGCCGACCGTCCTCGTGGAGCGTCAGGCGCCCGAGGGAGCCGTCGTCCCCTCCGTCCACCGTGACGGCGACGTGGGTCCAGGCACCCCGGACGAGGCCCGTGGGCGCGGCGGCGGTCGCGGGCGCGGCCCCGGGCGCCGCCAGGGAGGCCTGGTGGCGGGCCGTCGTGGACCCGGCGGCCCCTGGGGCCGCGCTCAGGTACCCGCCGGCGGCGTCGCCGAAGCTGAAGACAGGACCGCTGGGGCCGGTACCCGGGAGGAGGACGTCGTAGGCGACGGTGACGTCGTCGAGCCCGGCCAGCAGGCCGTCCGGCAGCCGCACCGCCGGGAAGGCGCCGGGGTCCGTGCTCGCCCCGCCCGGCAGACGGAGCCCGCGCCCGCCCTGCCACGTCGCCGTCCCCGCACCGCCGACGACCTGGGCGTCCCTGCCGTTCCCGGACGAGTCCGCAGCCACCGTCCCGCCCGTCTCGTCGAGCCGGTAGTGGGCGAGGAGCTCCACGACAGGCTCGTCGGGCGCGACGGGGCCGGCGGCTGCCGGGCCGGTGGAGGCCACCAGGGCGCTGAGGCCCAGGGTGACGGCGGTGACGGCGGTGACGGCGCCCAGGGCCCGGGGCGGCCCGGTCCTCGACGCGGTGGGAGCTTCTCTCATGACGACGCACACCCCTCGGTGGTCCTGGCCTCTGCCGGCGGCGGCAGCCGGGCCACCTCGCCCGCCTGCCGGAAGGACGCCCGGGGCTGCACGCGCCTGCCTCCGTCTGCATCGACGAGGAAGGAGCGCGTCACCGGACGTGACCGAGTGTGCCCGGTAACATCGGGTGGGTCAACGAATCGGGTGAGGTGGACATACCGGCTCAGACGGCACCCCTGTTGATGCGGAGGGTTGTGTCCGGGGTCCTCCCTAACGTCTCCCCATGTCCTCAGGAGAGCTCGCGGCGCACGTGCTCGCGCTCACCGGGGTGCTCACCGACCTCCAGGGGTCGCTCGCCCCGGAGCAGGTGTGGCACGCCTCGGACGACGAGGTGCTGCAGGCCTGCCGTGACATCGCTGCGCAGCGCGCCCGCGCCGACGCCGCCTACCTGTCTCTCGTCGCCGAGGTGGACCGTCGGCGCGCGGCGTCCGGCGCCCGCACCGGGACCGGCGGCGGGACCTCCCTCGGCTCGACGACCGAAGGCTTGCTCCGGAGCGCCGCCCTGCTGTCCGCGGGCCAGGCTCGGCGCGACGTCGCCGCCGCCCACGCGCTGCACGGGCACTCGACCGACCGCGGCACCACCGAGCCGCCGGTGCTGCCGGTGCTCGCCTCCCAGCTGGCCGACGGGTCCATCACCCGCGAGCACGTGGACGTCGCTGTCCGCTGCCTCGACCGCATCCCCCGACACCTGCGGGGCACCCCCGGCGACGCCTCCCCGGTGACCAGCGAGCAGCTGGGTGCCACGGTCCGGGACGTCGTCGTCACGCTCGTCTCCGAGGTGGCCGGCACCGGGACCGCGCGGGACCTCGACCGGGCCTGCCGTGCCGTCCTCGACCACCTCGACCCCGACGGCGGGGACCGGTACGACCCCGTGGCGTACGAGCGCCGCTACCTCGACATGTCGACGGACTCCACGGGGATGCTGCTCGGGCGGTTCCAGCTCGACGCGGCAGCCGGGCTGGCGCTGCGGGCCGCCGTCGACGCGCACAGCGCCCCCTCCCCCACCGTGGACGGGCTCCGCGACCCGCGCTCCGCCCGCCAGCGGCGCGCGGACGCGCTCGTGCTGGTCGCCGAGGCGGCCCGCGGCACGTCGGCGCCCGTGCGGGGAGAGCCGCCGCGCGTGGTCGTCCACGTCACGCCGGAGCAGCTCGCCGGAGGGGCGTCGACGTGGGCGGGCTCAGCCTGGTCGGAGTCGGGCGAGACGGTCGGCCGTGCCAGCGCACGCCGGCTGTCGTGCGACGCCGTCCTGCACCGTGTCGTCGTCCCGCCGGCGGCAGGCCCGCTCGAGCTGGGCCGCGAGGAACGGCTCGCGAGCCGGACGCAGCGCCGGGCGCTGGCGTCCCGGGACCGTGGGTGCGTGGTGCCCGGGTGCGGCGCCCCGCCGGCCGCGTGCGACGCCCACCACCTCGTCCACTGGGCCGACGGCGGGTCGACGGACCTCGACAACCTCGTCCTGCTCTGCGGCTCCCACCACACGGCGGTCCACGCGGGCGTGTGGGCCGTCGCCGTCTGCGCCGACGGCATCCCAGAGGTCATTCCCCCGCGGTGGGTCGACCCCGAGCAGCGACCACGGCGCCTGGCGCACCACCTGGTGGCTGCCGTCGCGCGGGCTGCGGCCACGGCTACCGCGGCGTCCGGACGTCCGGCCACCGCTGATGCCGCGGATCACGCATCCCCCGACGAACCCACCGCATCGGCCTCGGGACGCCCCAGGTTGACGCTCGTCCACCCGCTTCTCGACCTGTACGCCCACCCGGCGCCGCCGTCCGCGCCGGCCGGTGCGGTGGAGCTGCACCTGACCCGGCTGCTCGACACCGGGTAGCGACGGCTCAGGCCTGGACCCACCGGCGGACGAGGTCGACCAGCGCGTCGTGCTGCTCGTCGAGGTGCAGGGCATCGACGACGGTGACGACGCCTCGGTCGGGTGTGCGCCACACCACGAGGCCGGACGGGTCGTCGAACCGGAACGTCGCCGAGTCCGACCGGACCTTCGCGCCACGGTGGAGCACGAGCTGCAGCTGGTCCCCCGGCTGCAGCCGCATGGTGACCCTGTCCACGCCGTCGACGACGAGGCTAGGAGCGTTCCAACGGACGTGCTCGCCGATGCTCGCGTCCGCCGACAGCACGAGTGCCCGCAGGGCCCTGACCTCGGGCAGCCGGGCGTGGGTCGACCCGTCGAGGTAGGCCTCGACGGCCACGGACCCGCGCTCCGGCGTCCCTGGCATCAGATCTTCTTGGACTTGCCCTTCACACGACCGCGCTCGGTCGCGTCGAGGATGACCTTGCGCAGCCGGATCGCCTCCGGGGTGATCTCCACGCACTCGTCGTCGCGGAGGAACTCCAGGGCCTGCTCCAGGCTCAGCAGGCGCGGGGGCACCAGGCGCTCGAACTCCTCGGAGGTGGCCGAGCGCATGTTGGTGAGCTTCTTCTCCTTGGTGATGTTGACGTCCATGTCGTCGGTGCGGGCGTTCTCACCGATGATCATGCCCTCGTACACCTCGGTGGTCGGCGCGACGAACATCGAGCCGCGCTCCTGCAGGTTGACCATCGCGAAGCTGGTCGCGACGCCCGTGCGGTCGGCGACGAGGGAGCCGTTCTGCCGCGTCACCATGTCGCCGGCCCACGGCTGGTAGGAGTCGAAGACGTGGTGGGCGATGCCCGTGCCGCGGGTGTCGGTGAGGAACTGCGTCCGGAACCCGATGAGGCCACGGGCCGGGACCTTGAACTCCATCCGCACCCAGCCGGTGCCGTGGTTGCTCATCTGCTCCATGCGGCCCTTGCGGATGGCCAGCAGCTGCGTGACCGCGCCGAGGTACTCCTCGGGCACGTCGATGGTCATCTGCTCGAACGGCTCGTAGGTCTTGCCGTCGACCTCGCGCGTGACGACCTGCGGCTTGCCGACGGTGAGCTCGTAGCCCTCGCGGCGCATCTGCTCGACGAGCACGGCCAGGGCGAGCTCTCCGCGGCCCTGGACCTCCCAGGCGTCGGGGCGCTCGGTGGGCAGGATGCGGAGCGAGACGTTGCCGACGAGCTCCTTGTCCAGGCGGTCCTTCACCAGGCGGGCGGTCACCTTGGTGCCGCGGGCGCGACCGGTCAGCGGGGAGGTGTTGGTCCCGATGGTCATGGAGATCGCGGGCTCGTCGACGGTGATGAGCGGCAGCGGCTCGGGGTTGTCCGGGTCGGCCAGCGTCTCGCCGATCATGATGTCCGCGATGCCGGCGATGGCGATCAGGTCGCCCGCCCCCGCCTCGGCGACCGGGACGCGCTCGAGCGCCTCGGTCATGAGGAGCTCGGAGACCTTGACGCGCTGGAACGAGCCGTCGGTGCGGCACCAGGTGACCTGGTCGTTCTTCTTGATGGTGCCCGAGCGGACGCGGCACATGGCGATGCGGCCGAGGAACGGCGAGGCGTCCAGGTTGGTCACGTGCGCCTGCAGCGGCTGGTCCCGGGTGTCCAGGGGGGCCGGGATGTGGTCCAGCAGCACCTGGAAGAGGGGCTCGAGGGTCTCGCCGTCGATGGGCGTCCGGTCCTCGGGGCGCGTCATGGAGGCCTTGCCGTCGCGGGCCACGGCGTAGACGACGGGGATCTCGAGGAGGGACTCCTCGTCCACCCCGGTGCCGTCGGCGACGTCGAGGATCAGGTCGAACGTCTCGTCGACCACCTCGGCGATGCGGGAGTCGGGGCGGTCGACCTTGTTGACGACGACCACGATGGGCAGGTGCGCCTGCAGCGCCTTGCGCAGCACGAAGCGCGTCTGGGGCAGCGGGCCCTCGGAGGCGTCCACGAGGAGCACCACGCCGTCGACCATGGACAGCCCGCGCTCGACCTCGCCGCCGAAGTCCGCGTGGCCGGGGGTGTCGATGATGTTGATCGTCACGCCGTCCGGGGCGCCGGACTTCGCGGCCGCGGGGCCGGTGTACCGGACCGCGGTGTTCTTCGCGAGGATCGTGATGCCCTTCTCGCGCTCCAGGTCGCCGGAGTCCATCACGCGCTCGCGCACGGAGTCGTTCTCGGCCTGGTGGGCGGTGAAGGACCCGGACTGCCAGAGCATGGCGTCGACGAGGGTCGTCTTCCCGTGGTCGACGTGCGCGACGATCGCGACGTTACGGAGGTCCTGGCGCAGAGCTGTCGTCGCGGTGGTCACGGGATACCAGTCTGCCGCATCCTGCACCACCCCCGGACCAACGGCCGTCCTCCCGTGCGGCCCCGGGCTCCCGCTGCTGCGCGCCGTGGGCCCGCCCGCCCGCGAGCAGGACCGTGAGCGCGTCTACCGCGGCGGCGTCCGCGGGGAGCCACGGCACCGAGCGGAGCTCGTCGGCGGCGAGCCACCGGACGTCGTCGTGGTCCTCGCGCGGCACGGGCAGCGCGGGTGCGACCGGCTCGTCCATCCGGGCCAGCCACAGGCGCATCACGAGCCCTGGGACGAGCCGCCAGACCCGGCCGTGGTCCGGGTCGTCGACCCCGGGGCCGTCCGCACCCGGGCCGTCCGCACCAGCGTCGTCGGCCCGGCCGGGCACGACCTCCTCGCCGAGCACCGCCCGCACGCCGAGCTCCTCGCGCAGCTCGCGGTGCAGCGCCTGCTCGGGCGTCTCGCCGGGCTCCACCTTGCCGCCGGGGAACTCCCACAGGCCCGCCAGCGCCGGCGGCGCGCTGCGGCGGGCGGCCAGCAGCAGCTGCGGGCGCTCGAGGGAGTCCACGATCGCGGCACCGACGACCAGCCGTGCCGGGGTCCGCCCCTGCTCCGCAGCTCCATACCCGGGCAGGACCTCGCCGGGGCCGCTGTCGTCCATCCCGCGTAGCGTGGCACGGGTGAGCATCACTCCCCCGGGCGGTCCCGGGACGCCGACCCCGTCCGCGGCCGGACGGCCGCCCCGGCCCCGGCTGCTCGCGCACGCCGACGTCGTCGACCAGCTCGCCGACCTGCCCGGCTGGGCGCACACGGGCGGCGCCCTGCACGCCCGGTACCGCGCGCAGTCCGTCCCCGAGGCGGTCGAGCTGGTTCGCCAGGCCTTCGACGTCGCCGAGGAGATGGACCACCACCCGGACACCGACGTCCGCTGGCGCGAGGTCCGGTTCGCGCTGAGCACCCACGACCGGGGCGGGGTGACGCAGCTGGACGTCGAGCTCGCCCACCGCCTGGTGCAGGCCGCGGCGGCTGTCGGCGCCGAGCAGCTCGCTGCCCTCGCGGACGTCGTCGAGCTCGGCATCGACACCACCGACGCGGCCCGTCTGGCGCCGTTCTGGCGGGCGGCGCTGGGCTACCGGTCCGGGACCGACGGGGTCGACGACGTGCTGGTCGACCCCCACGGCCGGGGCCCGCAGGTGTGGTTCCAGGAGACGCCGACCCCGGCCTCGCCCGCGGGCGTCCGGGGCCGTGCGCACGTCGACGTCACGGTGGCCGACCTGGACGAGGCCGCCCGCCGCCGCGAGGCCGTCGAGGCCGCGGGCGGCCGGCTGCTCAGCGACGCCCACGCACCGTCGTGGTGGGTCTACGCCGACCCCGACGGCAACGAGCTGTGCATCTGCACGCTGTTCGGCCGCGAGGGGCAGGAGGACCGGTGACCGGGAGCGCCACCGGGACCAGCGCGACGACGGAGGGCACGGGGACGACGGACGGCAGCCCGACCAGCGCCGCCACGTCGAAGGACGTAGCGGCGACCGCGGGGGCAGCAACGACCGACGACACCAGGACGACCCTCGGCACGCCGGTCGCAGCAGAGCCGGGGCACGCCCCGGAGTCGTCCTTGGCCCAGGTGACGGCCAAGCTCAGCTGGCTGCGCGCCGGCGTGCTCGGGGCCAACGACGGCATCGTGTCGACGGCCGGCCTGGTCGTCGGCGTCGCGGGTGCCACCACCGACCGCACAGCCCTGCTCGTCGCCGGGGCGGCCGGGCTCGTGGCCGGCGCGCTGTCCATGGCGGGCGGGGAGTACGTCTCGGTCAGCACGCAGCGCGACACCGAGACGGCGCTGCTCCGCAAGGAGGCGCGCGAGCTGGAGGAGACGCCCGACGAGGAGCTCGCCGAGCTGGCCGGCTTCTACCGGGACAAGGGCCTGAGCGAGGAGACCGCGCTGCAGGTGGCCGAGGAGCTCACCGCGCACGACGCCCTGCGCGCGCACGCCGAGATCGAGCTGGGGATCGACGGCGAGAGCCTCGTCGACCCATGGCAGGCGGCGCTGGCCTCGCTGCTCTCGTTCACCCTGGGGGCGCTCCTGCCCCTGCTGGCGATCGTCCTGCCGCCGGCCGGGGGGCGCCTGCCCGTGACGGTGCTGGCCGTGGTCGTCGCGCTCACCCTGACCGGGACGATCAGCGCGCGCCTGGGCGGGTCGGCCGTGCGGCCGGCGGTCCTGCGGAACGTCGGGGTGGGGCTGCTGGCCATGCTGCTGACGTTCCTCGTCGGGACGCTCGTCGGTGGAGCCCTCTGACCCACCCGGTCCGGCTGGGACGTCTGTCCGCGCCGGGCGGTGCAGCTACCTGAGCCACCGGTCTGGTCGGGTCGGCCGGCCCGGGCGGGTCCTAGCACCCCGGCCCAGGCGGGGTCGTAGCACCCCGGCCCAGGCGGGTCCCAGCACCCCGACCCAGGCGGGGTCGGAGCACCCCGGCCCAGGCTGGGTCCCACCACCTCCGCCGGGCGAGGTGGACCACCCCGGCCCGGGCGGCGGGTCAGAAGCCGGTCGGCCCGTCCTCCGGGAAGTGGCACGCCACGCGGTGGCCCGGGGCGAGTTCGGCCAGCGGCGGTGTCTCCTGGGCGCAGATGTCCTGCGCCTTCCAGCAGCGCGTCCGGAACCGGCACCCGCTCGGCGGGTTGAGCGGGCTGGGCACGTCGCCGGTC
Organism: Aquipuribacter hungaricus; assembly: GCF_037860755.1. Classification (NCBI taxonomy): domain Bacteria; kingdom Bacillati; phylum Actinomycetota; class Actinomycetes; order Micrococcales; family Intrasporangiaceae; genus Aquipuribacter; species Aquipuribacter hungaricus. The sequence goes on from NZ_JBBEOI010000005.1 coordinate 50,133, forward strand.
AGCGTGATCCGCTCGCGGCGTCGCTCCTTGACCGGGTCCGCGACGGGGGCGGCCGACAGCAGCGCCCGGGTGTACGGGTGCTTGGCATAGGAGTAGAGCTGGTCGCGCGGTGCGAGCTCGACGATGTGGCCGAGGTACATGACGGCCACGCGGTCGGAGATGTGCCGCACGATCGACAGGTCGTGGGCGATGAACAGGTAACCCAGGTTCATCCGCTGCTGGAGGTCCTCGAGCAGGTTGACCACGCCGGCCTGCACGGACACGTCGAGGGCCGACACAGGCTCGTCGAGCACGAGCATCTTGGGCTCCAGCGCGAGCGAGCGGGCGATGCCGATCCGCTGGCGCTGGCCGCCGGAGAACTCGTGCGGGAAGCGGTTGCCGTGCTCGGGGTTGAGGCCCACGAGGCGCAGCAGCTCGGCCACGCGCTCGGGCCCGCTGCGCCGACCCCACTCCTTGTGGATCTTGAGGGGCTCGGCGATGATGTCGTTGACCGGCAGCTTCGGGTTGAGCGAGGCGTACGGGTCCTGGAAGACGATCTGCAGGTCGCGGCGGTAGGGCCGCAGCTGCGCGGTCGACAGCGACGTGAGCTCGGTGCCCTCGAACTTCACTGAGCCCGACGTGGGCCGGTGCAGCTGCAGGACCGCGCGGCCGGTCGTGGACTTGCCGCAGCCGGACTCCCCGACGATGCCGAGCGTCTCGCCCGCGTCGACGCCGAAGCTGACCCCGCTGACCGCCTGGACCTGCCCGACCGTGCGGCGGAACAGGCCGCCGCCCCGGACCGGGAAGTTCATGACGAGGTCGTTGACCTCGAGCAGGTGCTTCCTGGCGGTGCTGTCCTCGGACGTCGGCTGGGTGCGCCCGGTGACCAGGCTGTCGCTGCTCATGCGTGCTCTCCTGCGGCGGTGCTGCCGGACCGGGTGCCCGGGCCGGACGTCGTGGTGCCGGGCGTCGTGGTGCCGGGCGTCGTGGTGCCGGGCGTCGTGGTCGCGTCGAGCTCCTCGGGACGGATGCCCGGGAGCACGAGGTCGTCGGTCTCCTCCGCGGCCAGGCCGACGGTCTCGCCGGGGGCGACCCGGAACATCGCGGTGGCGTCGTCGTAGGCGGCGACGTCGTCCCAGCGGTGGCAGGCCGCGCGGTGGTCGCGCCGGTCGGTCTCGTACAGCGGCGGCTCGGTCGTCGCGCACTCGTGCACGGCGATCGGGCAGCGCGGCCGGAACGGGCAGCCGGTCGGCAGGTTGATGAGCGAGGGCGGCGTCCCCTGGATCGGGCGCAGCCGCTCGCCGATGAGGTCGACGGTGGGCATGGAGCCCAGCAGCCCCGCGGTGTAGGGCATCCGCGGCTCGGTGAAGATCTCGTCGATCCCGGCGGTCTCGACCGGCTTGCCCGCGTACATGACGAGGACCCGGTCGGCGACGCTGGCGATGACGCCGAGGTCGTGGGTGATGAAGACGATGGCCGCGTCGACCTCGTCCTTGACCTCCATGAGCGTGTCGAGGATCTGCGCCTGGACGGTGACGTCCAGGGCGGTCGTCGGCTCGTCGGCGAAGATGACGTCCGGCCGGTTGATGACCGCCATGGCGATCATCGCGCGCTGCCGCATGCCGCCGGAGAACTCGTGGGGGTAGCTGCGCAGCCGGTCCTTGGCCTGCGGGATCCCGACCAGGTCGAGCATCTCCCGGGCGCGCACCAGGGCCGCGGTGTGCGAGATGTGCTCGTGCGACCGGACCGCCTCGGCCAGCTGCGCGCCGATGGTGAGCACCGGGTTCAGCGACGTCATGGCGTCCTGGAAGATCATGCCGATCTTCCGCCCGCGCAGGCTGCGCTGCTGGTCCGCGCGCATCTTCAGCACGTCGTCGCCGCGGAACAGGATCCGGCCGTCGATCCGGGCGGTCCGGGGCAGCAGCCCCATGACGGCCATGCTCGACACGGACTTGCCCGAGCCGGACTCACCGACGATGCCGAGCACCTCGCGGGGGTGCAGCACGTAGCTGACGCCGCGCACGGCGTTGACCATGCCGTCGTCGGTGGGGAAGCGGACGGTGAGGTCCTCGACGCGGAGGATCTCCGTCGTCGGGTCCAGCGGCGCCGCGGCCACCTCGCCGACCACGCCGGACGGGTCGGGGGTGACGGGCGTGCTGCCGGCTCTGCTCATGCGGGGCTCCCGGGTGCGGCTCACGCGCGGACCTTGTTCTGGCGCGGGTCGAAGGCGTCGCGCAGCCCGTCGCCGATGAAGTTGACGCTCAGCGCGATGCCGATGATGAACAGGCCGGGGAACCAGAACAGCCAGGGGCGGGTGGCGAACGCGGTCTGGTAGTCGCTGATGAGGCGACCCAGGCTGGTGTCGGGCGGCCGGACCCCGAAGCCGAGAAAGCTGAGCGCGGTCTCGATGAGGATCGCCGCGGCGATGGTGAGCGTCGCGCTGACGATGATCGTCGAGATGATGTTGGGGAGGATGTGCCGGGTGATGATCCGGGCAGGGCTCGCGCCCATGGCGCGGGCGGCCTCGACGAACTCGCGCTCCTTGATGGACAGCACCTCGCCGCGCACCAGCCGGGACAGGCTCGTCCAGGACACCAGGCCGAGCAGCAGGCCCAGGATGAGGGCGGAGCCGTCCGTCGCCCGGGCCACCACGGCCGCGAGCAGGAGGAGCGGGATGGTGATGATGACGTCGACGAAGCGCATGAGGACGTTCTCGACGAGGCCGCCGAAGTAGCCGGCGACGGAGCCGACCACGGTGCCGATGACGGTGGCGACCAGGCCGACGATGAGCGCGATCGTCAGCGACAGCTGCGCCCCGCGCATGGTGGTGGCGAAGTAGTCGCGCCCGATCGAGTCCTGGCCGAACGGGTTCTCCCCGATCGCCATGCCGTCCCCGTCGAGGAACCCGGGGAAGACGTCGAGCGTCGGGCGGCCGCCGTCGACGACGCTGCCGGTGCCGGTGTAGCTCTTGTCCCACCAGCCGGGGATCGGGCCCATGCCGATGCTCGTCACGGCCAGCACGATGATCGCCAGGAAGAAGAACAGCCCGATCATCGCGCCGCGGTGGCGGACGAAGCGGCGGAAGACGAGCTCGCCCTGGGTGCGGGCCTTGATCGACAGCCCCGCCGCGGCGGTGCCGTCGGCGTCGCGGCCGTCGCGGGGGTCGAGGTCGCCTCCCGCAGGCGCGGTGCCCGGGCGGCCCGGCTCGATGTTGGCGGCGGTCATCGTGCCTCCTCGACGGTCCTGCTGGTCCTGCTGGTCCTGGTGCGGGGGCGCTCGGTCGTGCGGCCCGGGACGAGGCTCACGAGAGCCGGATCCGGGGGTCGAGGTAGGCGTACGCGACGTCGGCCACGAGGTTGAACACGACGACCAGGGCGCCGGTGACCAGGAAGAAGCCCATGACCGGGTTCGGGTCGGGGATGAGGAGGCCGTTGCGGAACAGCGCGCCCATGCCGGACCAGCCGAAGACCGTCTCGGTGATGACGGCACCGCCGATCACGGCACCGAAGTCGAAGGCCGCGAGCGTGGTCACCGGGATCAGGGCGTTGCGGAACGCGTGCCGCACCGTGACGGTGCGCTCGGTGAGGCCCTTGGCGCGCGCGGTGCGGACGTAGTCCATGTTGAGCACCTCGAGCATGGACGCCCGGGTGTAGCGCACGTACGTCGCGAAGCTGATGAGGATGAGCGCCGTCGTCGGCAGCACGAGCGACAGCCCGCGGTCGAGGAAGACCTCCCAGAAGGTGCCCTGGAAGTTGGGCGTCCCGGAGCCGATCGTCTTGACGACGACGCCGCTCACCCGCCGCGAGTATCCGGCGAAGGCGACGAGGACGTAGTCGGTGAAGATGGTGGTCCCGGCGAGCAGCCCGCTGACGACGGCGGCGCGCACGGCCAGCGGCCGGTCCAGGCCGCCCAGCAGGTAGCCCGACAGGACGCCGGCGACGACGATCCCCAGGACGCAGAGGCCGATGACGGTCCACGACGGGTCACGGAGCACCCCCGCGAGCAGGATGCTGCCGACCAGGGTGACGGCGGTGGCCGCCACGGCCGACAGCAGGACGCCGCGGTTGCGCAGGCCGGCGAGCAGGAACGTCACGCCGACCGCCCACGCGAGGCTGATGAGGACCACGAGCACCGGGCCGAGCGCCGGGCGGGCGAACCACTGCGAGGTGGACAGGCCGACGAGCACCGAGGCGGTGGCGACCGCCGCTACCAGCGCCGTCAGCGCGCGGCGGCGCCGGCTCCCGCCGAGGATCGCCTGCCAGGCCAGGGCCGCCAGGAGCGTGAGGGCGACGATCACCGTCGTGGGGATCGTCGGCTCCCGCAGCCAGCCGTTGACGCGGATCGCGCCGAACTCCTTGAGCAGGACCGCGACCCAGAAGATCGGCAGGGAGAAGAAGAGGAAGGCGAAGAACGTCACGACGTAGTCGAAGCCGGTGTACTGCCGCAGCGCCGAGACGATGCCGATGGTCACGCCGAAGAGGATCGCGACGACGGTCGAGACCGCCACCAGGCGCAGCGTCGAGCCCATGGCGGTCAGCGTCAGGGACGCGACGTCCTGCTGGAGGACGTTCTGGCCCAGGTCGCAGGAGCCGATGAAGCACCCGGCGGCGCCGCTCAACCAGCCGAGGTAGCGGGTGATGAGCGGGTCGTCGAGATTGAGCAGCTCCGTCCGGACGGCGATCGCCGCGTCCTTGGCGGACTGCTCCTGGATGCCCTGCAGCTCCTCGAGCGGGCTGCCGGCGTTCGCCAGCAGCACGTAGACGACGAAGGTCGCCGCCAGCAGCGTGAAGAACGAGATGATGATGCGACGCACGATGAAGACGCCCACCGCAGACCTCCTGACGACTGTGGCCGACGACCCCGGGGACCGCGCCCGGCTCGTGACGGGGCGGGGCCTCGGGGGCCGACCGGCTGGTGCGACACGGTAGCCACACCTGTGTGACCGGGGTGTTTCGGGCCGAGCGGGCAGCAGCGTACGACCTGCTGGGCGCTGCCCGGGCACGACACGGGGCCCCGCCCGGATGAGCGGGGCCCCGTCTGGTGCCGGTGGTTCAGGTGGTCCAGGTGGTGCTGTGCGGGGGGTGGGTCACTCCGCGGAGCGGGTCCACTCCTGCATGTTCCAGGTCAGGCCGGACTGGGTCGGGTTGTACTCGACACCCTGCGCGTCGGCCGTGGTGGCCAGCACGCCCGGGAAGGCGAAGCCGGGGATCGTGGCCAGGTCCTCCCAGAGGATGGTCTCGATCTGGATGACCAGCTCGGTCTGGGCGTCGGGGTCGGTCTCGGCATTGAGCTGGTTGACCAGCTCGTCGACCTGCGGGTTGGTGTACTGCCCGTTGTTGTTGCCGCCGCCGGTCTGGAAGGTCGAGGCGGAGCCCGACTTCAGGGGCGAGCCGGACCAGGCGAACTGCGCGACGTCGTAGGCGCCGGTGTTGAGGGCGCCCTCCGGCTCGAAGAAGTTCGCGTTGCCGATGTCCTGGACCTCGAAGCCGGCGCCGTTGGGGCCGCAGGCCTCGACGATCAGGGCCGCCTCCTGGGTGCGACGGGCGTTGGCGTTGTGGCCCAGACGGAGCACGGTGCCGGTCTGGCCGTTGGCCTCGAGCAGCGCGCGCGCCGCCGGGATGTCCTGCTCGGACTGGTCGGCGTAGGACGCCTCGACGACCGCGTCGTAGTCCTCCTCGAACGGGAAGCTGTAGCGGCTGTTGAGGACGTTGGCCTCGGGGTTGAGCGGCTTGATGAGGTTGTCGACCATCGTCTGGCGCGGGATGCACAGGGCGAAGGCCTCGCGCAGGTTGCGGTCGGCGAAGGGGCCGGCGAAGTTGAAGTCCCAGTGCTCGTACGTGTACTGGTCCTGCGGCTCCACGCTGACGGTGTCGCCGATCGCCTCGAGCTGGGCGAGCAGGTCGGGGCTGGGCTGGGGGTCCATGGCCTGGACCTCGCCGTTCTGCAGCGCCTGCGCCTGGGCGTCCTGGGCGATGTAGCGGATGACGACCTGCTCGGTGGCCGGCGGCTCGCCCCACCACTCGGGGTTGGCGACCAGGGTGATCGACTGCGTGGCCTCCCAGGTCTCGACCTGGTACGGGCCCGCGGACAGCGCGACCGCCGGGTCGTACTCGCCCGGGTTGAAGTTGAAGCCGGTGTTCCAGAACGTCGCGGCACCCGAGAGCGCGGCGGGGTCGCCGGCGCGGACGGCGGCGATGATGTCCTCGACGCCACCGTTCTGCTCGACGATGTGGGCCGGCACGAACGCGCCGTACATCGAGGTGTAGTCACCGAACGGGGTGTCGTACACGATCGTGAAGGTCTTGTCGCCGTCCTCGCAGGCGGGGGCCTGCTGGTTCTCGTAGCCGGTGGTGCCGGCCGGGAGGAACTCGGGGAACTTGCCGGACAGCGCCGCCCAGGCCAGGACCGCGTCGTCGCAGTCGATGGGCTCGCCGTCGGACCAGACGGCCTCCTCGGCGAAGGTGTACTCCACCGTCAGGGGCTCCTCGGAGGTCACCTCGAAGGTGCCGAACTCCTCGTCGGGGACCACGGAGCCGTCGGGCCCGAAGTACCAGAAACCACGCTTGATCTGGTTGAGCACGATCGCGTTGGCCGAGGCGTTGGTGTCCGCGGTGTCGTTGTTGTAGGAGAAGAACTCCTGCTCGTAGGCGTAGGTGAAGACGGCGTCGGAGCCGCCGTCGGGTGCGCCGCTCGCGGCAGGCGCCGCGCCGCCACCGGTCGTGGCCTCGCTCTCGCCGGCAGGCTCCTCGGACGTCGCGCAAGCGGCGAGGACGAGGGCCGAGCCGGTGAGCAGCGCGACGAGCTTCGCGCTTCTCCGGGTGTTGATCACTAGGGATCCTCCAACGGGGTTCGTCGCTGCGCCACGGATGAGCGGCAGCAGCGTGATGACCGACGAAACATGCCGCAGACCGGACAGGAGGTGCAAGAAGCGAGCCCCGGCGTTATCCGAATGCAACCGTTGTGCGTCCAGCCCCGTTACCGGCGGGTAGCAGCCCTCCGGCTGCCACGGGTGCGGGGCCGCCGGTCGGTGGCACGCTCGGACGGTGCCCCCTGCCGCCGACGGTGACGCCGCTCCCGGCGACGCTGCCGCGGTGCGCGCGGACCTCGACCTCGTCGCGGCGTACCTCGCGCGGCGGGACGTCGCCGACCTCGACGAGGTCGACCAGGTCGACGGGCCGTTCGACGTGGTCGTGCTCCTGGGCAGCGCGCTGCTGGGGCCCGAGCGCACCGCGGCCCGGGTGCTCGCCGGCGGCACGGCGCGCCGGCTGCTCGTGTGCGGCGGCGTCGGGCACTCGACGGAGCTGCTGTGGCGTGCCGTGGAGGCCGACCCGGCGCTGTCCGGCGTCCGCACGCGGGGCCGCCCGGAGGCCCACGTCCTCGTCGACGTGCTCGTGGAGCACCTGGATGTGCCCCGCGAGGGCCTGCTCGTCGAGGACCGGTCGACCACGTGCGGCTCCAACGCCACCGAGGCGAGGCGCGTGCTCGCGGAGCACGGCGTGCCGTCCGACCGGGTGCTCCTGCTGCAGGACCCGACCATGCAGCGCCGCAGCCACGCCTGCTTCGTCCGGGCCTGGGGCGACGACCGGCCGTTCACGAGCTTCGCCCCGTCGGTCCCGCGGGTGGCGGGCCTCGGGGAGGACGTCGAGGGCGGCTGGACGTTCGACCGCTTCGTCGGCCTGCTGCTCGGCGAGGTGCGCCGGCTGCACGACGACGAGGACGGCTACGGCCCGCGCGGCGCCGGGTTCATCGACCACGTCGACGTGCCGGAGGAGGTGCTGGCCGCCGCCCGCCGGCTCCGGTCGCGCTACCCGGACCTCGTGCGCTGAGGTCCGGGCGCGCGTCAGACGTTGAAGCGGAACTCCACCACGTCGCCGTCGGCCATGACGTACTCCTTGCCCTCGATCCGGGCCTTGCCGCGGGCCTTCGCCTCGGCCATGGACCCGGCCTCGACGAGGTCGTCGAAGGACACCACCTCGGCCTTGATGAAGCCGCGCTGGAAGTCGGTGTGGATGACGCCGGCGGCCTCGGGCGCGGTCGCACCCTGCTTGATCGTCCAGGCGCGCGACTCCTTGGGCCCGGCGGTCAGGTAGGTCTGCAGGCCGAGGGTGGCGAACCCGACGCGGGCGAGCTGGTGCAGGCCCGGCTCGTCCTGCCCGGACTCCGCGAGCAGCTCGGCGGCGTCGGCGTCGTCCAGCCCGGCGAGCTCGGACTCCAGCTGCGCGTCGAGGAAGATCGCCTCGGCCGGGGCGACCAGGGCCGCGAGCTCCTGGCGCCGGGCGACCGCCTGCGGGCTGTCGCCGAGGGCGTCGGCGTCGACGTTGAAGACGTAGATGAACGGCTTGGTCGTCAGCAGGCCGAGCTCCCTGAGCCCCGCCGGGTCCAGCTTCTTCTGCGCCACCGCCGCCGACAGGGGGATGCCCTCGGACAGCACAGCCTCGGCGGCGCGCGCGGCCTCGAGGACGGAGGCGTCGACCTTCTTGCCGCGCACCTCCTTCTCCAGGCGCGGGACCGCGTTCTCGACCGTCTGCAGGTCGGCGAGGACGAGCTCGGTGTTGATGGTCTCGATGTCGTCGGCGGGGTCGACCCGGCCGTCGACGTGCACCACGTCGTCGTCGACGAAGGCACGGATGACCTGGCAGATGGCGTCGGCCTCGCGGATCGTGGCGAGGAACTTGTTGCCCAGGCCCTGGCCCTCGCTGGCCCCGCGGACGATGCCGGCGATGTCGACGAACGACACGACGGCGGGCACGGTCCGCTCGCTGGAGAACACCTCGGCCAGGCGGCCCAGGCGGGGGTCCGGCAGCGGGACCACCCCGACGTTCGGCTCGATCGTCGCGAACGGGTAGTTCGCCGCGAGCACCTCGTTCTTGGTCAGGGCGTTGAAGAGGGTGGACTTGCCCACGTTCGGCAGGCCGACGATCCCGATGGTGAGAGCCACGTGCGGGGAGTCTACGCGGGCGCCGGCGCCCGGCCGGGGCGTCGACCTGCTGGTGCACGGCCCGAGCGGGGCGCAGGCGGCGGTTGCGGTGCGGCGGCGGCGTTGTGTCCGGGGGGCGGCGCAGTCTGTGCGGCATGGCGACGACGGACGTGCTCCTCCTGCTCGGTGCGCTGCTGCTGGGCGTGCTGCTCGGGGCGGCGCTGGCGACCGTGCTCGTCCGTGCCCGCGCTGCTGCCGTGCGCGCCCGCGTCGAGGCCGAGCGGGACGTGCTGCGCGCGCGGACGGTCGAGCTGACGGCTGCCGTGCGCCTGCAGGACGAGCACGACGCGGCGCTGGCACCGCTGGGCTCGGCCCTGCGCCGTATGGAGTCGCAGGTGGCGGTGCTGGAGCGGGACCGGGTGGCGCAGTACGCGGGCCTGCGCGAGCAGCTGAGCGGCCTCGCCCAGACCAACGAGGCCCTCCGCTCGCAGACCGCCGCGCTGGCCGGGGCGCTCCGCTCCCCCAACGCGCGCGGCTCCTGGGGCGAGGTGCAGCTGCGGCGGGTCGTCGAGCACGCGGGCATGCTCGCCCGGGTCGACTTCGCCGAGCAGGTCCCGGGGACCAGCGCCAGCGGCGCCGCCGTCCGCCCGGACATGGTGATCACGCTCCCCGGCGGCAAGCACGTGGTCGTCGACGCCAAGGCGCCCATGGCGGCGTTCCTCGAGCAGCGCTACGACGCCCACGCCGCGGCGGTCCGCCGGCACGTCGACACCCTGGCGGCCAAGGAGTACTGGACGGCCTTCCCCGACACCCCCGAGCTCGTCGTCTGCTTCGTCCCGGGCGAGGCCTTCCTGGCCGCGGCGTGCGAGCAGGACCCGTCGCTCATGGACGCCGCGATGGCCAAGCGGGTCGTGCTCGCCACCCCGACCACCCTGCTCGCGCTGCTGCGCACGGTGGCGCTCACCTGGCAGCAGGACGCGCTGGCCGGCTCGGCCCGGGAGCTGTTCGACGTGGGCCGCGAGCTGCACGCCCGGCTGTCGACGCTGGGCTCGCACGCCGGCAAGCTCGGGCGCGACCTGCGCCGCGCGGTCGAGGACTACAACGCCATGGTGGCCTCGTTGGAGACCCGGGTGCTCGTCACTGCCCGCCGCATGAAGGACCTGTCGGTGGTCGGCGACGACATCCCCGTCGTCGAGCCGGTGGACGCCGCGCCGCGTCCGCTCACGGCTGCCGAGCTGGTGGGCGGCGGCAGCGGGGTCGACGAGGACCGGGGTGGGAGGGGCGCCCTCGAGGACCAGCGCGCGCGAGGCGCCCTCGACGAGGTCGACGAGCTGGCCGCCGCGCTCGGGGAGGGACCGGACCGGCGCCCGCCGGCCCGGCGGGACGGCACGGCGGGGTGAGGGAGCGCGTGGCACCTGGCGACCGGGTGGTGGCGCCAGGCGTCCCTGCGTCGCGCGCCCGCGCCCCGCGGTCAGTGGCCGACGATCGGTGCCCGACGGTCGCGGGTCAGTCGCCGAAGGTCGCGAGCGCCTCGGCGAGGACCCGCTCGGCCGCGACCTTGAGGTCTGCGTCGACCTCGCCCCCGACGCCACGGGGGTTGCGGGCCGCCAGCGCAGTAGGCGCCGCAGGCACGGCAGCACCGAGGTCGGCGCCGCTGGCGCTTCCTGGACTAAGAGGACCGGGTGCGGCTCCAGCACGCCGCCTGCGCCAGGCCGCCTCGAGCGCCGCCCGCGCCTGCGCCGGCGTCGTGCCGGGCGCCAGCTCGAGGACCGCGGGCACGAGCCAGTCGACGTCCACCGTCCCGGGCGGCGGGGCGAAGACGCGCTCCCCCGACACCCAGTCCGACGGTGTCCCCGGGCTCATGACCGGGCGGCCGCCTGCGCCTGCTGCTTGGCGATCTTGATGTCCTTGCGGAGCTCCTTGGGCAGGGAGAAGAGCAGGTCCTCCTCGGCCGTGACGACCTCCTCGCAGTCGCCGTAGCCGCGCTCGGCCAGCATCTCGATGACCTCGCGGACGAGGATCTCCGGCACCGAGGCACCCGAGGTCACACCGACCGTCGTCACGCCGTCGAGCCAGCGCTCGTCGATCTCGCGCACGTTGTCCACGCGGTAGGACGCGGCGGCGCCGTTCTCCAGTGCCACCTCGACGAGGCGGACGCTGTTGGAGGAGTTCGCCGAGCCCACGACGATGACCAGCTCGGACTCGCGGGCGATCTTCTTCACGGCCACCTGGCGGTTCTGGGTGGCGTAGCAGATGTCGTCGCTGGGCGGGTCGGCCAGCAGCGGGAAGCGCTCGCGCAGGCGGCGGACCGTGTCCATGGTCTCGTCGACGCTCAGCGTGGTCTGCGACAGCCAGACGACGCGGGAGGGGTCCCGGACCACGACGTTGTCCACGTCCTCCGGGCCGTCGACGAGCTGGATGCGCTCGGGCGCCTCGCCGGCGGTGCCCTCGACCTCCTCGTGGCCCTCGTGGCCGATGAGGAGGATGTCGTAGTCGTCGTCGGCGAAGCGGACGGCCTCGCGGTGCACCTTGGTCACCAGCGGGCACGTCGCGTCGATCGTCTGCAGCATCCGCCGGGCGGCGTCGGCGTGCACCTGCGGGGACACCCCGTGGGCGCTGAAGACCACGCGTGCGCCCTCGGGCACCTCGTCGGTGTCGTCGACGAAGATCGCCCCCCGGGCCGCCAGGGTCTCCACGACGTGCTTGTTGTGGACGATCTGCTTGCGGACGTACACCGGCGGGCCGTACAGCTCCAGGGCCTTCTCGACCGCGACGACGGCACGGTCCACACCGGCGCAGTAGCCGCGCGGCGCAGCGAGCAGGACACGCTTGCTCTGTTCGGTCACCCCCCCATCGTAGGTTGGCGTCGATGTCCCCCGCCCCTGCCTCCGAGCCGGCCACCCGTACGGTGCCCGAGCGCGCCTCGGACACGACGCCGGACTCCCCCTGGCCGCTGCGCCTGCTCACCCACAACATGGGCATCTACGTGGCCCGGATGCCCGCGCTGTGGGTCGAGACGCAGATCGTGTCGCTCAAGCGCCGGCCCGGTGCGTCGCTGGTCTTCCTCGACCTGCGCGACACCGACGTCGAGATGTCGATGTCCGCCACCTGCCCCACCACGACGCTGGACGCGGCCGGGCCGGCGGTGCGGGAGGGCGCCCGCGTGGTCATGCGGGTCGAGCCGCGCTTCTACCCCAAGCGGGGCACGCTCTCGCTCTGGGTCTCCGTCGTCCGCCCGCTCGGCGAGGGCGAGCTGCTCGCCCGCGTCGAGCAGCTCAAGCGGACGCTCGCCGGCGAGGGCCTGTTCGCCCTGGACCGCAAGAAGCCGCTGCCGTTCCTGCCGCGGACGGTCGGCCTGGTGTGCGGTCGCGGCAGCGCGGCGGAGCACGACGTCGTCGAGAACGCCCGCCGGCGCTGGCCCGCCGTCCGGATCGAGGTCCGCGAGGTCGCCGTGCAGGGGCCGACCGCGGTGCAGCAGGTCGGCGAGGCCGTCACCGAGCTGGACGGGCTGGCCCACGTCGACGTCATCGTGGTCGCGCGCGGCGGCGGCTCGACCGAGGACCTGCTGCCGTTCAGCAACGAGTCGCTGCTGCGCACGGTCGCCGCCTGCCGCACCCCGGTGGTGTCGGCCATCGGGCACGAGGAGGACTCCCCCCTCCTGGACCTCGTCGCCGACGTCCGCGCCTCGACACCGACGGACGCGGCCCGACGCATCGTGCCCGACGCGGCGCACGAGCAGCAGGTGGTCGGCGCCGCCCGCGAGCGCGGCCGGGCCGCCGTGCACCGCCGGGTCGACCGGGAGCGCGAGCTGCTGCGCGCGCTGCGG
>NZ_JBBEOI010000006.1 GCF_037860755.1 Aquipuribacter hungaricus
GTCCATGCGACTCTCCGTACGGTCCGGGCCTGACGCACGAGCAGGCAGGCAGCAGGTCGAATGAGCCAGGTGAGCCACGACGGTCCCATGTCTCACGCACCGCGGCCCCGGCGTCCCGAAACGGGGGCCCCGTTCGCGCGGTCGTAGGTCGCACCGGCCGAGCAGGGCTCAGGCCCTCAGCGCTGTTACGTCGTCAAGCTCGACGTCGTGGGCCAGCCCGTCGGTCTTGGCTCGCGTCCCTGCCGCCGAGCGGTGCTCGTAGGGGCGCCCTAGCACGACCGCGACGTCGCTGATCGATCGACGCTGGCACCGCCACCAGTCGCTCTGCAGCTCACGGCGGTGCCCACCGCCCCGTAGCGGCCAGCAGGTCGGTGAGCGCAGTGCGGAACGCCCGTTCCCCGTGCGCGCCGCGTAGGCGCGGAAGGCGGACCTGCCAGCGCAAGCCCTCACTGCGGCTGAAGTCGGCCGTCTGCCTGACCCTGATATGTCGAGACTCCCGCTGGCCTCCATCCGCATGAGCGCGAGAAGCGGGGACGAACAGCTCGAGCAGCGGGACGCTGGGCGCGGGCGTCGATGGCCGAGTTTAACGCTCCTATCCACGCATCACACTGGGTGGCCGGCAACCCATAGTCGAGGCCGCACAGTCAACGACTGTGGTCGGCCGGGTCCGTCTCGTCGGCAGACAGCGCCTCGAGGCGCTGGAGGTCGAAGGGATGCAGTTCGGACTGCCCGCGCAGGGCGTCGAGCAGAAGTGAGTTCCGTAGAGTGGATATTACTTTCTGCCTCGTGAAAAACAAGAGAGCACTTCGGGTTCTCGTGTGACCCGTCTCACACGACGGGGCAACAGGTTGGTGTTCCGCGGTCAAGCAGCCGCGCTGCAGGTACCGATCCCGTACAGGGTGGTCGGGCGCGCCCGTCGCTGCTCACCACCGGCTGCGCGTCGTCCTGCGCGACCGGGGCCACCAGGCCGTCGGCGGCGTGCCCTCGAGTCAGGTCGAGGGGGGACCGTCCTCGACCGGTCCAGCGGGGCCGAAGACCCTGACCCGGGGTATCAGCTCCGCCTCAGGACGTCGCCGTGCTGATGCCGTCCGGGGTCCCTTGTGCTGAGCTCCTAGCGCGGGGGGCGCTGGCGGCGGTCGCGATGCGGGAGCAGACGCGCACCAGCGGGGTGCTGGCGGACTCGTCGCGGGGGATGGCCTGGTGGGCGATGTCGGCGATGGCGCCGGGACGGAAGACCAGGCACATGGTCGAGCCGCCAAACTGGAAGTAGCCGATCTCGTCGCCCTTGGTGACGTGGGCGCCGGGGGTGACGGCTTGGTCGATGACGCAGGAGGAGACGTCGGCCATCCCGACGAAGACGACGGCCAGGAGCCCAAGCGCCGGGTGGTCGGCGCGGATGAGGACGACGGCGCGGGCGGCGACGTGGGCCATGTAGCCCTGGCTGGCCTGGGGGACGGCGGCATCCGCTCCTTCGGTGTCGGCGTCGGAGTAGTAGGTCCCGCCGATCGTGTATGCCCGTTCGATGGTGCCGGAGACGGGGGCGTGCCAGCGGTGGTAGTCGGTGGCGCTGAGGTAGGCCTGGTAGACGGTGCCCCCGACGAGCTCGTCGACCGCGGGATCGCCGGCGAGCATGTCCTGCAGGGAGTACGGCTGGCTCTTGAGCCAGAACTGGTCCTGCCGCTGGACGTCGCGGGCGAGGGCGTAGGGCGTGGACTCGCAGGGGCTGACGACGACGCCGTCGTCCTCGGGCGCGGCGACGGGCCGCTGACCCTCGCGGAAGCGTCGGGTGAAGAAGTCGTTCCAGGACGTGAAGCCCCAGTGCTCGTCCTGGGGGTCGTGCTGGTACTGCTCGATGCCGATCGTGCTCGCCGCGGAGTCCGACATCCAGCCGGCGTCGGAGGTGTTGAGGACGGACAGGGAGGCGGGGCTGTCCAGGTGCTCGCACCAGGCGGTGAGGACCTTGGCGAGCATCGCGTTCACGGTCGGGTTGCGGTACGCCTGCAGCCCGGAGGGGGTGGCGGTGGTCTGGTCCAGCAGGGCCTGCACGGGCGTCATCACCATCGAGTCCCGGCTGTACTCCGGGGCCAAGGACAGGACGGCGTTGAGCAGCCGGAGCAGCTCGGGCAGGTCCCGCAGGTGCCGGGGGCGGTGCTGCTCGTCGTCGGGGACCTCGAGGATCATCCGCTCCAGCTGCATCCGCACCAGGGCGTCGTGGTCGAGCAGCTCCCGGAACTCGCCGATCACCGGGTGCCAAGGCACCTCCCCAGCCTCGGCGACCTCCCGGCGGAGGTCCTCGACCCACGCCTGCACGCTCTGGGCGTCGGGCAGCCAACCCCCGTGGCGCCGGGCGTCGGTGCCCGAACCCAGGTTCGTCATACCGACAACGTAGGAGCACGGTGGCCACGCCGCCCGACTGCGCCGCTAGGACCGGGATCCCCCCTGGCACCGGGACCAGACCCCGGCGTCTGGGCTCGACCTGCCCGGGGGCGCCTAGATGACCGGTCAACACGCCTTCCGTCCGGCCGGCGTAATGATTGGGTGCGACCGCGGGGGAGCGGCTGGGGGGCCGGCTGTCCGGGTCATTGCACCGCCGAGGTGAGCCGGGCCAGGCCGTCGACGACGCGGTGGCCAAAGCCGGTGCGCGACCACTCGGTGAGGGTCAGCTCCCGGCTGGCCGCCCGGTACTCGTCCTCCACCGCCCGCATCTGCTCGGTGAGGTCGCGCCCGCACGAGACCAGCGACAGCTCGAGGTCGAGTGCGAAGGAGCGGATGTCCATGTTGGAGGAGCCGACCACGGTGACCAGCTCGTCCACGCTCATGTGCTTGGCGTGCAGGATCGCCGGACCCGGGTACAGCCAGATGCGCACCCCGGCCTCCAGCAGGGCCCGGTAGTAGGAGTGCTGGGCGTGGAAGACGAAGAACTGGTCGCCGATCGCCCCGACGAACAGCTCCACGGCGACCCCGCGTCGGGCTGCGGTGGTGATCGCGACCAGCAGCGACTCGTCGGGCACGAAGTAGGGGCTGGTGATGCTGAGCCGGCGCTGGGCGTAGTAGATGAGGGTGTTGAACAGCACCAGGTTGTTCTCCACCTCGAAGCCCGGGCCGCTGGGCGCTACCTGGCACAACAGGTCCCCGGCGTCGCGGGCGGTGTCACGCTCCCGGGAGGTGCCCAGCAGCTCGTCGGTCTCGGAGTACCAGTCGGTGACGAACAGGGCGTCGACCTCGTGGACCACCGGGCCCTGCACGCGGGCGAGCAGGTCGCGCCACCGCAGCCCCCGACGGCGGTTGCCGCGCTTCTGGTAGCCGGGGTCGATGAGGTTGAGCGACCCCACCAGGGCGACCTCGCCGTCGGCGACGAGCAGCTTGCGGTGGTTGCGCAGGTCCGGGCGCTGGTAGCGGCCCCGCAGGGGCTGCACGGGCAGCATGAGGTGCCACTGCACCCCGATCCGGTCCAGCTCCTTCTTCGTGGCCCTGTACCCGGGGTAGCCGCGGCAGCCGAGGTGGTCCAGCAGCACCCGGACGGTCACCCCGCGGGCGACCGCGTCGGCTAAGGCGGCGAAGAACGGGGCGGTGGTCTCGTCCAGGGACAGGATGTAGAACTCCACGTGCACGTACCGGCGCGCCCCCTGCACGGCCTCGACCAGGGCGGTGAGCTGCTGCTCGAAGTGCGGCAGCAGGTGGGCGTCGTTGTCCTCCAGCAGGGGCATCGCGCCCACGGCCTGGTTCAGGCGCACCACCGAGGGCCACCACGGCGGGGCATGGTGGTCCTCGCTGAGCGGCCCGACGTCGCGGGTGGCCTCCACGATGCGCTGGTCGATGCTGGCCTGCTTCTCCCGGCGCGCCCGGGGCAGCTTGGGGCTGCCGATCACCGCGAAGAGCACCGCCCCTGCCACCGGCAGGACCACGATCAGCAGGATCCACGCCAGCGCCGAGGACGGACGCCGATCACGCGGCACCACCACCAGAGCCAGCAGGAACAGGGCGACCTCCAGGTACAGGAGGACCCCGGAGGCGGACAGCCCCAGCACCCCCAGGCGTGACCAGTCGACGCCCACGACCACCCCTCCCTCTCCGCCGCTCTCGCCCCGCGGCCCGTCCCGCTGTTCGTCCCGCCGCCCGGTCGCGGTGGGCCAGCCTCGGCGCCGTCGGTGGTGCGGGCACGACGCTATCGACATGACGCTGTGATTCCCTGACCCCGCCCGTGCCCGTGCCGGTGCCATCCCGTGGTCACTGTCGCCGGGGGATGGGCGGGTCAGTCCTGCGCCCGCTCCGGCTCAGTCCCCGGCCGCAGCAGCCTCGTCCTCGGCGTAGGAGGAGGCGTCGTGCCGCTCGAGGGTGACCGAGCGCTGGCCGGGGCCGCTGAGCGTGACGTCGTCGACGGCCAGCAGCTCGCCCTCGCCGGCGTCGAAGTGCAGCACCGACATGGTCAGCGGCAGTGCCTGCCCGGAGTCGAAGGCGCGCAGCCCCGCACCCCCGGACGAGCCTTGGGTCAGCTCCAGGGTCCCCTCGACCACCTGAGAGCGGCGCTGGTGCACGTGCCCGTCCAGGACCAGGGGCACCACCCCGTGCAGGGGCCCGGCCATCCTGGGCTCGTGCACCACCGCCAGGTGCACCGGGCGCCCGGCAGCGGCCGAGGCCTGCACCGCCTCGGCCAGTGCCGCTCCGGCACCGGCCAGCTCCTGCTCGGAGCCGGTGTCGACCTGCAGCTGCTTGACCGGGGTGAACTCGGGGTCACCGGTGCCGGCGATCCGCAGCCCCGCGACCTCGGTGATCGCACCGTCGTCCAGGACGGTCACCCCGGGCAGGGTGACCATGTACTCCTGGGTGCGGTTCGAGTCGTGGTTGCCGCGCACCCACACGTAGGGCACCCCGAAGCCGCTCTTCGCCGTGTGCAGGGGGTTCTCGGCCGGGGTGCCCAGGTCGGTGGAGTCCCCGCTGTCGATGATCGCAGCGACGTCGAAGCGCTCGACCAGGGTGCTCATCACCTCGTAGGCGGCGGGGTTGTTGTGGATGTCGGAGACGAACAGCACCCGCACCGCGTCGCTGGGCGGGTCATCCTCCGGCTCCGAGAGCACGGTGTACAGCTGGGCGATGTCCCCGGTCAGCTCGCCGAGCCGGCGCGCGTGGGCCTCGGCGGCGTCACCGGTGTCCGCGACAGCGCTGATGACCGCCGGGGCCCTGGTGAGCAGCCCGGTGAAGGTCGGCTCGGTGACGGCCCCGGTGCGGAACGTCGCGGTGGCCACGACGGCGCAGATCCCCAGCGCGACCGCCGCCGCGCCCGCTCCCACGGCCACGGGCCGCCACCGGCGGAAGACCAGCGCGCACGCCCCGACCGCTGCGAGGAGCCCGACCAGAGCGCACCGCACCGCCAGATCTTCTACCGCGGTGCGCAGGTCCGCGGTGACCTGTTCCCGCGCCTGCCCGCTGGTCAGCCCCTGCTCGACGAAAGCGCCCACCTCGCCGGCTCGGACGTCCTCCACCCGCGCCCGCAGCCCCAGCGGCCCCGCGTGGGTGGGCAGGTCGATCCGCCCCAGCGGGGCCAGGTCCACCTCGGTGCCGCCGCCGGGCGAGAGGACGACGTGCAGCTGCGCGGTCAGCGGCCCCACGTCGGCGTCGACGCCGCCGAACCCGACGACCGCGGTACCCGCAGCAGCGACCCCGAGCAGCGCGGCGCAGACGACCCGCCCGGCGCGGGTGGTCCATGGCCGCGTCCGGGTCCGGTCCGGGGTTCGGGTAGGTGCGGTGGGCGGCATGCTGTTCTCCTCCGGGTTCATCCCTTGCGCAGGTCCGGGGCCGGGACCCCGATCAGGCGGCGGCGGGCGGCGTCCCAGGTGGTGCGCACCGCGGCGGCCACGGCGGCCGAGGTCATGCCGAGGACGCGCACCGAGGCCCCGCAGCCAGCGGGCAGCTCGCTGGCGCCGGCGAGGACGTCGTGAGCGCCCGCCAGGGCGGCGGCGAGCAGGTTGCAGAGCTCGTCGGCGGGCGCCTGCTGGGTGATGACGTGGACGGTGGCGTGCACCTGGTAGGGGCCGAGGCGGGCGGGGGAGCCGGGGTGGGCGATCGGTGGGGTCAGGTGCAGGGTGTCGGCGAAGAGCAGCCGCCCGTCGGGGTCGCGGGCGTGGACCTCGCTCCAGTACAGGTCGTAGGCGTGGGCCTCCCCGGAGGCGACCCGCCCGGGCAGCAGGGTCTCGGCGAGGATGACGGTGGCCCCGGGGTCGACGGTGACGGTGGTGCGCCCGTAGAAGCGCGAGCCGGCAAAGGGGATGACCGGGTCGGGCAGGTACTCCAGCACCGCCCCGGGCCCGGCGTGCAGGTGCACCACCTGGGTGGCGATGTCCTGCGGCATCCGGAAGACCTTGGTGGCGGACTGGCTGGTGACGTGGACCGCCGCGCCGGGCGCGGCGCGCACGTCGATGCGGTACCGGTCGCCGTGGACCATGCCCTCCCCGGACTGCAGCAGGTACAAGAACGCCATGTCCGGGCGGGCGGGGTCGACGTGGATGGGACGGAACAAGAACAGCGGGGTGCGCTGGTAGTGGCGGACCGCCCGGGTCACCCCGCCCACCGGGGAGAGGTCGACCTCCAGCAGGCCGACCTTGCCCGCCCGCCTGCCCGCGCGCTCGGGCAGGGCCAGGGCGGCGACCTCGGCGGGCAGGTCGGGCGGGGTGTACCAGGTCACGTCGTCCCGGTGCCCGGTCCGGGGGCGCCACGCCGGTGCGGGCAGGCTCACCTCGCCCCGGTCGCGGCCGGCTGGGGCATCGCGGCGTAGATGTGGTCCAGGACCTCGCTTAGCCCGGTGCCGGAGAAGCAGTCGGTGAGCACGAAGGGGCGGCCCTCTCGTACCGCGGCCGCGTCGCGCTGCATGACGACGAGGTCGGCGTGCACGTACGGGGCGATGTCGATCTTGTTGATGACGAGCAGGTCGGAGGTGGTCACCCCGGGGCCCCGCTTGCGGGGGATCTTGTCGCCCTCGCCGACGTCGATGACGAAGATGAAGTAGTCGGCCAGGGCGGGGCTGTAGGTCAGGGTCAGGTTGTCCCCGCCGGACTCCAGCAGCACCAGGTCCGCGTCGGGGAAGCGGGTGGTCAGCTCCTCGACCGCGTCGAGGTTCATCGTGGGGTCGTCGCGCACCGCGCTGTGCGGGCAGGACCCGGTCTCGACCCCGACGACGCGCTCGGGGTCGAGCACCCCGGCCAGGGTGGCGCGCACGTGCTGGGCGTCCTCGGTCGTGAAGATGTCGTTGGTGACCACGACCGGGCGGTGCCCGTCGGCGACCAGCATCGGGACCAGGGCCTCGATCAGGGCGGTCTTGCCCGAGCCGACCGGGCCGCCCACCCCGATGCGGGGCACCGGTCCGCCCAGGCGGGCGAGCTCGGTGGCGGGGGCCCAGTCCACGGCCAGCTGCCCGTGAGAGTGCCCGTGAGAGTGCCCTTGGTCGTTTCCGTGGGTGTGGGCGGTCATCGTGGTGCCTCCGTCGGTTCGGGTGGGCGGGGTCGCTGAGTCGATGGGCGGGTTGGTGGGCGCGGTCAGGGTGGCGGGGTGCTCGGCCGTCGGGGTCAGCTGGAGAACAGGCGCAGCTCGGCGCGCTCGTGCCGCATCGCCATCACGTCGACCAGCGGGGTGCAGCTGCGGATGTCGTCGACGCTGGCGGTCGTGGCGGTGACGGTGGCGGACTCCAGCAGGGGTCCCAGCCGGTGCAGGACCAGCTGAGCGACGCGGTGGTCGGTGACCGACAGACGCACCGCGGCCGCCAGCCACCCGGACGCGAAGGTGTACAGCTCCCCGGCGACCGCGTGGGCCAGTGGGACGCCCAGGACGGCGCTGACCAGCCCGAGCGCGACCGCGGCGTTGCCCGGGTGGGTGCCCGCGCGCACCTCCGCGCAGTAGCCGGTCACCGCAGGGGAGTCGAACGCCGCCGCGGCGGTGGTCAGCAGCTGGCGCCCGGTGCGGGCCGAGGACTGCCGGGCTTCGCGGGCCAGCTTCACCGCGCTCAGGCGGGCATCCACGGCGCCCACCGCTGCCAGGCCCGCCGCCAGCTCGACCGGGACGGTACCGGTGACGGAGCCAGGAGAGGCGGTACCGGTGGTAACGGTGCCGGTGGGGGCGGCGCGGTGGGCGCAGGCCAGCGCCGCCGCGTCGGCCGGGGCGGTGCCGTGGCGGATCTGGTCGCCCAGCAGCGCCAGGAGCTCCTTAGGAGGGCTGGACCTGGTGATGATCCCGGCCTGGACGAAAGCCTCGAGCCCGTAGGAGAGGGTGTAGCGCCCGCTGGGGAACGCCGAGTCGTTGAGCTGCAGGCTCGCCAGGAACCCCACCAGGCCGTCCGCCCCACCCGGCGCGCACGGGGACCCGAACGCCCGGGCGTCGGTCGGCGTCACCAGGTCACCACGGTCGTCTCCGCGCTCAGACGATGTTGTACAGCTGCGACATCGGTACCGAGTCGGCCGGCTCGACGTCGACCAGCTCCCCGTCGACGTAGACCTGGTAGGTCTCGGGGTCCACGCGGATGTCGGGGGTGGCGTCGTTGCGGACCATCGCCGCCTTGCCCAGGGTGCGGCACCCGCGCACCGGCTCCACCCACCGCTCCAGGCCCAGGCGCTCCGGGACACCGGCGTCGATGGAGGCCTGGGACACGAACGTCATCGAGGTGCGCCCCACCGCCTTGCCGATGGTGCCGAAGCTGGGGCGCAGGAGCACCGGCTCGGGGGTGGGGATGGAGGCGTTGGGGTCGCCCATGACCGACCAGGCCACGAACCCGCCCTTGAGGACGTACTTGGGCTTGACCCCGAAGGTGTTCGTCGGCCACAGCACGATGTCGGCAACCTTGCCCGTCTCCAGGGACCCGACCAGGTGGGCGATGCCGTGGGTCAGCGCCGGGTTGATTGTGTACTTGGCCAGGTAGCGCAAGATCCGTTCGTTGTCGTGCTCGCCGGACCCGCCCGGGTCCCCGGGCAGCTTCCCGCGCTGGCGCTTCATCTTGTCCGCGGTGCGCCAGGTGGTGGTCACGGTGTCGCCGATGCGTCCCATCGCCTGGGAGTCCGAGGACATCATCGAGATCACCCCCATGTCCTGCAGCACGTCCTCGGCGGCCTCGGTCTCCCCGCGGATACGGGACTGGGCGAAGGCGACGTCCTCGGGGTTCTGCGGGTTCAGGTGGTGGGTGACCATGGTCATGTAGAAGAGGTTGTCGGTGGTGTCGGTGGTGTACGGCCGGGTCGGGTTCGTCGAGGACGGCAGCACGTTGGGCAGGGCGGCGATGGCCATCACGTCCGGGGCGTGCCCACCGCCGGCGCCCTCGGTGTGGTAGCTGTGGATCACCCGCCCGTCGATGGCGTCGACGGTGTCGGCCAGGTACCCGGACTCGTTAAGGGAGTCGGTGTGGATGGCGACCTGCACGTCGTGGGCGTCGGCCACCGACAGGGCGCAGTCGATGACCGCCGGGGTCGCCCCGTAGTCCTCGTGGACCTTCAACCCGCACGCACCGGCCGTGAGCTGCTCGACCAGGGTCGCCGGTGCTGAGGAGTTGCCCTTGGCGAGCAGGCCCACGTTGACCGGCAGCGTGGCGGTCGCCTCCAGCATCCGGGCGATGTTCCACGGGCCCGGGGTGGCGGTCACGCCCTTGGAGCCGTCCGCAGGGCCGGTGCCGCCGCCTATCAAGGTGGTCACACCGGCGGAGAGGGCGTGAGGGACCTGCGCGGGGGTCACGAAGTGCACGTGGGGGTCGATGGCGCCGGCGGTGGCGACCAGGCCCTCACCGCTGATCGCCTCGGTGCCGGCACCGACGACCAGGTTCGGGTGGACCCCGTCCTGGACGTAGGGGTTACCGGCCTTACCGATACCGGCGATCCGTCCGTCCTTGATGCCGATGTCGGCCTTGACGATCCCCAGCACCGGGTCCATCACCACCACCGCGGTGATCACCGTGTCCAGCACACCGTCGGCGTTGCGCAGCCCCGGCACCTGGCCCATCCCGTCGCGCAGGGTCTTCCCCCCGCCGTAGATGGTCTCCTCCCCGGGCACCAGCAGGCTGGCCTGCACCTGGGCGATCAGGTTGGTGTCGGCCAGCCGGAAACGGTCCCCGGTGGTCGGCCCGTACAGCGCGGCGTAGGTGCGCCGCGGGATCGAGGTCACCGCTCGCCCCCGGGCACCCGGCGGGCCACGACGTCGGCGCGTTCCTCGCGCCAGGACTCCATCCCGGCGAACCCGTGGTGGGCGGCCCGCTCCAGGGCCAGCTCGATGGTCCACCGGGCGGTAACCGCCCCGTCGACCAGGCCCGCGAAGCCGAGAACCCGGCGCATCCCGGCGAACTCCACCAGCTCCACGTCCTTCTCGTCACCAGGTTCGAAGCGGATCGCCTGACCGGCCGGGACGTTCAGCCGCATCCCGAGCGAGGCGGGCCGGTCGAAGTCCAGGACCCGGTTGACCTCGAAGAAGTGGTAGTGCGAGCCCACCTGCACCGGTCGGTCACCGGTGTTGCGCACCCGCATCGGCGCGGTGCGCCGCCCGACGTTGATCTCCACGTCTTCCTGCGACAACAGCCACTCACCAGGAACGGGCACGAGAACCTCCACACCAGGACCCCGCAGGGGCACCTGACAACGACGACGGACAGGACCGAGCAGGAACGGGCAGCGCCACCACCGGCCGCGCGGACGCGCGAAGAGACGCCCGCCCTGCCGCGGGCCGGAGCGGGGGAACGGTCACGAGATCGGGTCCGGCACCGAGACCAGCTGGGTGCCGGTAGCGAAGGTGGCCTCGACCTGGACCAGGGTGACCATGTCGGGCACCTCGGGCATCACCTGCTCGCGGGACAGCACCTGCTTGCCGATCTCGATGGTGTCGGCCACCGAGTGCCCGTCACGGGCCGACTCCAGCAGTGCCTCGCAGATCAGCGCGATAGCCTCAGGGAAGTTGAGCTTCACCCCCCGGTCGAGACGCCGGCGCGCCAGGTCCGCGACCTGGTAGATCACCAGCTTCTCGGTCTCCCGCGGCGTCAGCATCATCGAGGAGATCCACGTCTCCGTGCCCGGCGCCGACGCCGAGTGCATCGCGCCACCGGAGCCCGGGCGTACCGGCGCGGCTGCACCGTCACCGTGGTCGCTGCCCTGGTCCTCTCGGCGCGGCTCGTCGCCTGCTGGGTCGCTGTCCTCCGGCTCGGGCATCCCCGCCTCCTCCTACCATCTGCTCACGACGGGGACGATCGTCAGCTGCGCAGCTGGCGGGGTCACCGGCACCCGATATGTCTCGGTACGTCAGCAACTACCCCACCAAGGCGGGTCAAACCTCGTCGGGCGGGTATTTCCGCCAGGGCGCCCGGCTCAGCCGGGACCGCCAGGGCGGGCTCAAGGACCCCCGAGCCCGTCTGGGCGGGGATGGCGCGGACCATGGCGGTGACACCCCACCAGCCGGGTCCGCGAAGACCGGCGCGGCGACCACCATCACGGTGCGTTCTTCCGTCGTGAGCGGAAGGCTCTGGTGATGAGCCAGGCCACGATCCTCGGACGCGCGGCGCGCGGTTGGACGCGGGCGGCCTCGGCCACCCCGATGGTCGGCGTGGTGGACGTCCTGCTGCGAGGCCTCGGACAGGTCATGCTGCAGAACAACCCCGCCACCGGGCTGGTCCTCGCCGCCGGGGTCCTCGTCGGTGACCCGCTCCTGGCGGTTGCCGGCCTGGTAGGGCTGGGCAGCAGCACCTTGGCCGCCCACCTGCTCGGCGCCGAGCACGGCCTGATCCGGGACGGCCAGTTCGGGTTCAACGGTGTCCTCGTGGGGATCGCCCTGGCGGCGAACCTGCGCCCTGACAGCTTGCTGGTCCTCTACGTCATCGCTGCGGGTGCCTCGTCCACGCTCGTGCTGCTGGCTCTGGGCCACCTCCTCGGCCGGTACCAGGTGCCGGTGCTGACCGCCCCCTTCGTGCTCGTCACCTGGGCCGGCCTGCTCGCCGCCGACCGGCTCGACCACCTGGACCCCGACGGTCCCGGCGTGCCGGCCCCCTCGCGGGCGGGCACCTTCGAGGGCTCGTTCGCGGGCTCGTTCGAGGCGTTGCTGCGGGGCATCAGCCAGGTGGTGCTGCAGGACAGCTGGGCGACGGGGCTGCTTCTCCTCTTCGGGGTCCTCCTCAGCTCCCGCATCTCGGCGCTGTTCGCTGTCGTGGGCTCCACGGTCGGCGCGGCTACCGCGCTGGCCCTGGGCGGTCAGGACCCCTCGGTCGTCCACGGGGTGTTCGGCTTCAACGCCGTGCTGAGCGCCATCGCCGTGGGCGGGCTGTTCTTCGTGCTCACCTGGTGCTCGGCGCTCCTCGCCGTGCTGGCGGCCGCAGGGGCAGCGGCGCTGACGGCGGGGATGGCGGCGGTGCTGGCCCCGTCCGGGGAACCGGCGCTGACAGCGCCCTTCGTCCTGGTGACCTGGCTGTGCGTGCTGGCCGGACGCGCCGTCCCCGCGCTGCGCCCGGTCGCGCTGGCGGACGTCATTACCGCGGAGCAGGTCCGCCGCGACCACCGGACCGGCGGCGGCACCCCGCCGACGCCACCCGGGTCCGACCCTCCGCCTGTGACCCGGTGACCTGCCCCGGGGCCACCCGGGTCCGCTGCCTGCAGCGCCCCACTGCGGCTAGTCCAGCGAGGCCGTCAGCAGCAGGTGCTGCCAACCATCCGGCGCCCTCTGACCACCTCCGCGCGACGTGCGAGACGTCACGTATCAGGCGACGCCGGGGACCGCCAGATCGATGGACGCGGTCAAAAGCCACCAGGGACGGTGGAAATCCCGGTGGGAGGGTTCGAATAAACAAGTCGTCTCTCACCGCCTTGGCCCGCCAGCAGCTCGACATCGCGCGGAGGGCTTCCAGCGGGCGCAGCGCAGACACCGTCTACGGCGGCCACGAGCACGTCCTGCGCCAGACCCTGATCGCCCTCGCCGCCGGCCGCAGCCTCGACGAGCACGAGAACCCCGGCGAGGCGACCGTCCACATCCTGCACGGACGCGTCCGCCTCAATGCCGGGGAGCACTTCTGGGAAGGCTCCCCAGGAGACCTCCTCATCGTGCCCGCTGCACGCCACAGCCTCGAGGCACTCGAAGACTCCGCTGTCCTGCTCACCGTCGCCAAGACAGCCTGACCCGGGCCAGCGCCAGCTCTGCCCCGGCCGCCCCGCAGTCCGAGAGCGACCCTCCTCGCCCTCCTCGAGGTCCGCGCCCCGCGACACCGGGCTAGGAGGCTGGTGGCGTGCGGGCCAGGGGTGGCCCAGCGGTACGGTCTTGGGGGCGTCCGGTGTCTCGGTGGGCTCTCGGGGAACGGCCCGAAGACGTCGCCCCCGGGTGCCAGTCAGGCGAGGGGTGGCCGTGGTGGTCTGGCGCGGTACGTTTCGGCGGAGGCATGGCCGATGGGCCCAGCCGCGGTGGTCCTGTCGCGGGTGCTACGCACGGTAAGCAGGCTTTCGGCTGCGCCCGGACAGCGCCACAGGCGTCACTCGGAGGCGGCGAAGGGCTGCACGGGCGATGGGCTGCACGGGCGATGGGCTGTCAGCCTGGGCTCGCCCCTGGCCCCGGTGCGCTGGCTCCCTGTGCTGGGGGCTGCTGGTGGAACTGCAGGTGCAGCCGGTGCATCTGCTCGGCCAGTTCTGGGACCGGTCCGTCGACGGGTACGCCGGGCGCCACGTCGCCGGCCGGGATCGGCCGGACGGGTCCGGTGGGGAGTCCGAGGTCGGCGAGCCAGCCGGCGTGCTGCTGGGCCGAGTGCACGTACACGATGCGCCCGAGCCCGACCCAGCCGTGCGCGGCCGCGCACATCGGGCAGTGCTCCCCGGAGGTGTAGACCGTGGCCTGCGTCCGGTCCTCCTCGCTCAGGTGCTCAGCGGCCCAGCGGGCCAGCGCGAACTCCGGGTGCCGGGTCGGGTCCGCGGTGGACAGCACCTGGTTGCGTTCCTCGACCAGGCGGGACCCGTCCGCGTCGACCAGCACCGAGCCGAACGGTTCGTCGCCGGCTGCCAGGGCCTGCCCGGCCAGCTCGACGCAGCGCCGCAGATGGCCCCGCTCCGCGTCCGTCAGGTCTAGACCGTCCATGCCCTGCTTCCTTCGACCCTGACCGTGGGTTGCTGAGGGCCGCTGCGGGGCGGTGTGGCTAGGTGCTGGTGAAGAACTCCAGGGCGTTGCCGTCGGGGTCGGTGAAGCTCAGCGCCGTGCCGTAGGCGGCGTCCTGGACCCCGCTGTGCGCGACCCCGACCCGGTCCAGGTGCTCGGCCCACGCGGTGACGTCGTCGCGGGTGGCGCAGGCCAGCCCGACGTGGTCCAGGCCGGGGACGGTGGCGTCGAAGCGCCCCCCGCCGGCCTGGTCGTGCTGGGTCAGCCCGAGGCCCTGGCCGCCGGGCAGGGTGAACACCCGTCGGGTGAACGGGCCGTCGGTCATGGTTACGGCCGGTGCCATCTGCAGCACCTTCTCGTAGAAGGCGACGCTCACCGCCAGGTCGGTGACGGTGAGAGCGACGTGATGGATGCCGGAGAACATCGGCACAGCACCTCCAGAGGGGTTAGTCGGGACAGGCGGGTCATCATCCGAGCAGCACCAGACGTCGACGGTGGGTCAGCACCCGGTGCCCGGTGCCGAGGCTCCGGCCGGAGCGTAGATCAGTGGCTGCCGGTCGGCGGGGTCAGCCGACGTCGGGGCCGGTGGCCACCACGGCGCCGGTCGCGGCGTCGACGAGCACGGTGGTCCCGTCGTCGTCGCCGAAGTCGACCTGCCACACGACGGTGTCCCGGTCGATGGTGTCGATCTCCACGGCGGTCAGGTCACCGGCGCCCTGGGCCTGCCCGGCCGCGGTGGCGACCGCGTCCTCTAGGCCCACCTGGGCGCCCTGGAGCTTGGCCACGTCGTCGTCGGGTGTGGGGTCCTCGTCGTTGGACAGCACCGAGCTGCCGTCCTGGGCGATGTCGAGGGTGAACTGGCGACCGTCGGGGCTGGCGACCCTGGCCTTCCACAGCCGCTGGCCGCCCTCCACCTCGTCCTCCAGGTCGAACACCCGCCCGTCCTGCACCGCGCCCTGCGCCGCGGTGACCGCCGCCAGCGCGGCCTGCGTCTCCACCGGGCCACCGCCACGAACCCCGGCGCCACCGCTGCCGGTGGCGGTCGGGGCGGTGCCCGACGCGCTCGGGGTCCCCGACGGGGTCTGAGACGAGGTCCCCGACGAGGTGGGGGACGGGAAGGACCCGGCGGGGTCGGACGGCCCGCTGGTGTCCTGCGCCACGGCAGCGCCGGTGTCCACGTCGTCGAAACCGCTGCCGTCGTCGCTGTCGGTGCTACCGCAGCCGCCCGCCGCCACGGCGAGCATCCCGCTGAGGAGCACCGCAGCCGACCGGCGACCAGCCCCGTCCGGGCGCACGGTGCCCGCCCACCGCGGGCTGGTCCTACGAGTGATCGACATGACGGCTCCTTCTACGTGAGCAGGTGCTGGCACCGCCGTCCGTGCGGTCCCGATGGGCTACGGGTGCAGCGGTGGCGCGACGGGTGGGTAAGGGACAATGCGCACGTACCCGGGCCTGGTGGTCTGACACCCGGGGACGCAAGCCGGGACTGCCTCCCACGTCGGCATCGCCTCGAGCAGGGTCCTCCGACGACCCGGGCCACCCGCGCCCGACCGCATCGCCCGCTACGGGTGCCCAGACGTCAGGTCGGGTTCGCCGTTGACCTCTGGCCCGCGCCGGGTAGTCCCCACCTGCGTGCGAGCCCCCGGGGCACCGCTGCCGGGCAGCTCGCAGGACGACCCGAGGCTGGTGACGTGGACGCCGTACTCCAGCGAGAACCAGGCAGGGGCACCCCGAGGATGCCCGCTGCGACGACGGCAGGTCGCTCAGGCCTGGTGCCCGCCTCCGTGGCGGGGAGCCGGCACGCCGGACGCCTCAGCGCGCGGCCCGGTCGGCGCAGTCGACGCAGGTGGTGGTCCAGCAGCGCAGCTCGAGCCGTTGCGCCGAGATCG
This sequence comes from Aquipuribacter hungaricus, assembly GCF_037860755.1. Lineage (NCBI taxonomy): Bacteria > Bacillati > Actinomycetota > Actinomycetes > Micrococcales > Intrasporangiaceae > Aquipuribacter > Aquipuribacter hungaricus. Next base: position 15,960 of record NZ_JBBEOI010000006.1, read on the forward strand.
GGCGGTCGCAGCCGGTGCAGATGCCGTAGCGGCCCTCGCCCAGCCGGGCCAGCGCGGTCCGCACGTCCTGCAGGTCGCGCTGGGCTCTGGCGCGGCGGGCGGACCGGACTGCGTCGAGGTCGGCGCCGGAGAGGGCCTGCAGCTGCCGGCTGCGCGTCTCCTCCAGGTCGGTGAGGTGCCGGAACAGGTCGGTGTCCGGGGTCGAGCGGGTGTCCAGGATCTGGGGGGTGAGCGGGGTCTGGGGGGTGAGCGGTGTCGTGGTCATGGTCGGTCCTTCGTGACGGCCCGCCCCGGGCTGCCGGGGGAGCAGGTATTGCCAGCAACCCCGGAGGGTTGCTGGACGGTGGTCGTCAGATCAGGACCGGGCGGGCGGGGCGCGGTCGATGCTGCGACGCAGCACGTCCAGACCACGGGTGCCGCGGGCGGTCTCGCTCAGCTCGACGGCGAGCAGGGCCGCACCCGAAGGCACGTGCGACGGCATGTGGGAGTGACCGGCGACCGCCGGCTGCACGATGTCCCCACGTCCCCACACGATCCGGACCATAACAGCGTCCGCGCTGGGCACGAGAACGGCATCCTGTCGGGTATCGCGCACTGTGCCGCGCGTTGTCCCGCCGCCTGGTGGGAGCGATTCCCGCAGCCCCCAGGGGGCACGACGGCAGGTCAGGACAGCACGCGAGGACAGGAGACGGCATGAGGGCATGGGCGGGCATCGACGGATGGGCCCGGGCGGGTGCGGCTGCCGGCGAGGGCTTCCCTGCCTCTGTGCTGGCAGAGGACGTGCTGCGCCGCTACGTCGACCTGCTGGTCCGGCTGGTCGAGGCCACCGGCGCGCTGATCATCTTCGTGGGGGCGGCGATCGCTGCCGTCGCGTTCGTCCGGACGCTGTTCAGCCGGCACTGCAACGGGGAGTTCGTCCCCATCAGGCTCAGGCTAGGCCGCTACCTGGCGCTGGGGCTGGAGTTCCAGCTCGCCAGCGACGTCCTGAGCACCGCGATCGCACCGACGTTCGAGGAGATCGGCAAGCTCGCCGCGGTCGCGACGATCAGGACCCTGCTGAACTACTTCCTGGGCAAGGAGATCGAGAAGGAACGCTCCGAGCTCGGCAGCACCCCATGACCGGGCTCCTGCACGGTGCTGCCGTCCTCTGCTGCGCGGCCGGCCTGCTCGCCGGCGCGTGCGTGCTCGCCAAGGCAAGGGACGCGCGGCAGGCGCTGGCCGTCCTGCTGGACTTTCTCCTGGCGGCCGGGCTGCTCAGGCTCACCGCCACCGCCACCTGGACCGCCCTGGCGACCACGGCCCTGATCGTCCTCATCCGGAAGGGTGTCATGACGGTGGGGTTCGGTGGGGTTCGGTCGGGCGCGGTCGGGCGCGGTCGGGCGCGGTCGGACCCGCCGGCACCGCCGGCACCGCCGGCACCGCGCGGAAGCCGGGGAGTTCCTCGCCCCCCGCGTCGACCGGTGCGGGCTCAGGCTCCGCGGCGTTCGGCGGGGGCGTAGCACGCCCCCGGCGTCGGTAGCCCGTCCGCGCACGTGAGCAGGGGGCGACGGTGAGGGGCCAGCAGGGGGCACCCCGTTCAGTCACCGCGCCGCGTCGTCGCAGCGGTAGACCGAACCAGGTCGCGACCGCCAGGTGGAACACCCCGACGGTGACTGGTATCGACAGTCATCTGGGGAAGAGCAGGTCGGTGATGAGGAGGACCACCGCGGTGAGTGCCACCGCGAGCAGGACGAGTGCGGTGACCGCCCGGGTGGCGGTGCGGACCAGCCGGGCCTTGCCGTACGGCTTGCCCCGCACCTGGTGGTGGGTGCTCTGCCCGGTCAGGCAGATCAGGGCGAGGGCAGTGGCACAAGAAGGCGGTGGAGCGTGCTGCCCCCCGCTGGGGGGTGGTCTGACCCGGTGATGCTGGTCTAGGGGCTGGTGGGTGCTGGCACGGGACGATGCAGGTCACGGTCGGCGGGTTCGGCAGCTGCGCGCCCGGCCGGCCCCTGCAGCCGTCCAGGACGGGATGCCGCCTCGCCCCGGCTGTTCGTTCCCGGGCTGCGGGCGGTGAGCTTGTGCAGGTACATGGCCTGGTCGGCTCGCCGCAGCAGGGTGCTCAGGGTGTCCCCGTCACGGTGGTCGGCTGCGCCGACGCTGCAGCTCATCGCCAGCGCGCCGAGGCCGGCGACGGCGTAGGGCGCTGCCAGGGCGGCTTGTACGGCGGCGGCCACACCGGTCACGTCCTGGCCGTCATGACTGTGGGTGGTGGTGCTGCGGTGGAGCAGCACGGCGAACTCGTCACCGCCGAGGCGGGCGGGGGTGTCGTGCGGCCCGGCGAGGGCGGTGAGCCGGTGCGCGACCTGGCGCAGCACCTCGTCGCCGACGGCGTGGCCGTGCACGTCGTTGACGGCCTTGAAACTGTCGCAGTCGACGAACAGCACGCCGACCGTGCCTCTGTCTTGTTCCTGCAGGTGCAGCGCCCGCCCGGCCCGTTCCAGGAAGAGGCGCCGGTTCGCCAGCCCGGTCAGCGGGTCGTGGCCGACCTCGTGCGCCAGGGTCGCCCTGGCAGCGAGCAGCTGCAGCAGCTGCCGGTGCGCGACCCCGGCCTGCAGGCCCACCGTGGTCGCGACCAGCAGCAGCACCCCGGCACGGAACCCCACGCTGGACAGCAGCTCCTGCGGGCCCGCGCCCGGCAGGCCGTGCAGGTGCACGGCTGCCGTCTCGCGGAGCAGCAGCGCGGCGACGGCGACGGCCCACACCACCAGCGCCCACCGCAGCCGTCCCACCAGCGCCGCTTCCAGCACCGGCACGACCAGCAGCACCCACACCGCCGAGGCCGGTTCGAAGGCGAACAGCAGCACCACCACCACCACGACAGTGGTGTCCGCGCCCAGCAGCGCCAGGTCCCGCCGGGCAGGACGCGGCGACGCCGCCTGAAGAACGGCGGTGGAAGGCAGGGCGGAACCGGGCGAGGCAGCGTGGGACGAGGCAACCTGGGGCAGTGCGGGGTGGGGCGGGGTGGCGCGGGGCCGCTGCCGCTCGAGCAGCACGGCGCTGAGGTTGATGAGCACCGTCACAGCAGCCAGTCCGCTCCCGAGCAGCAGCAGCGGCCACGGCACCTGCACCGCGGGCCCAGGCACGTAGACGGCGAACTGCACGAAGCAGAACACCGCGGCACCCCACCGCACCCACCGCCACAGCGCCGCGACCCGACCGGCCGCCTGTACCTCGTCCAGCTGCTTCTCCACCCTGTTCCCTTCGGCAGCAACCACCTCGCACCTCAACCCCAGAACAGGAGACGTCGCGCCGCGTCATGGCCCCGCGCACCACAGCAGCGCCCGCGATGCCCGCAGCCGCCTCCGGGCGTCCCTCCCCCCCGGGGGGGGCAGGCTTACGCGAGCCCACTTTGCGGCCTGGAGCAGGTCCTCGCCGAAGGCGAGCAGCGTGGGCGAGACGCCGGCTGGTGATCTTGTGCTCGACAGTGCCTCGCCGTGGCGCAGGCAGGGTCGGCGTCGATGCCCTGGTCCCGCAGCGCTCAGCCGGCCGCGGCCACGCCCGGTCCTCCGACAGCCCTTCGCCGGGCGTCCTGGGCTCGGGCAATATCGTGGCTTGCTCTGGGTGGTGCGAGCCTCTCGCACAGGCGTGAGCCGTTGACGGTCAGCAACCCGGGGAGAGGCATCGAGGCATCGAGGCCGGCGTCGCGCGGGAGCGGAACTACCTGGACAAGAATCCGGCGCGAACGATCTGTCAATGCCTCGGACTCAGTGTTGGCTTATAGCACTGACTGCTACGCCCCTCCTGGGGCTGCGGACGGCTAGTCGGGTCGTGCGGTTCGGACGATGTGGTGTTCGAGGGCGTGCGCGACGGCGCCGGCTCGGCTGTCCACGCGGAGCTTGGCGTAGATGTGGCTGAGGTGGGACTTGATGGTCGCCTCGCTGAGGAAGAGGTGGTTGGCCATGTCGCGGTTCGACCTTCCCTGGGCGAGGAGTCCGAGGATCTCGATCTCGCGGGGGGACAGGGCGGGCGCAGGGGCGCTGGCGCGTTCGGCGAGCCGGGCGGCGACGGTGGGTGCGAGGGTCATCCGTCCGTGGGCGACGTGCCGGACGGCGTGGAACAGCTCCGCTGGTGGTGCGTCCTTGAGCAGGAACCCGCGGGCGCCGGCCTGCAGGGCGGCGAGGATGTCGGCCTCGGTCTCGTAGGCGGTGAGCACCAGCACCTGCGGGGGGTCGGGGAGCTGGCGCAGCGCGGCGGTGGCAGTGGCGCCGCCGGGTCCGACGCCCAGCGCCAGGTCCATCAGCACGATGTCCGGGTTGGTGGCGGTGACCACCCGCTCAGCGCTGGTGGCGCTGTCGGCTTCGCCGACCACGCTCAGGTCGGGTTGGCCGTCCAGCAGCGCGCGCAACCCGGCCCGCACGACGGGGTGGTCGTCGACCAGGACGATCCGCAGTGGCATGGCGCTGGGGTCGGCGCGGGTCATCCCGGCCACCTGGCCAGCGCGCCGGGCGCCGAGGGGGACAGCGGCAGGGTGGCGGCGAGGGCGGTGCCGTGGCCGGGGGTGCTCTCCACCACCAGCTGACCGCCCAGCCCCTCGATCCGGTCTCGGATCGCCCACAGTCCCAGGCCCCGCCCGTCCCGGTGTCGCTCCTCTCGGCGCCGCTCGTAAGGACCCCGGTCGTCTCGGCCCCGGTCGTCCTGGCCCTGCCCGTGCCGGCTCGGGGGCCGGCTGGTCGGGGGCGGAAGCCCGCGGCCGTCGTCGCGCACGTCCAGGCTGACCGAGTCGTCCAGGTAGGACACCGTCACGACGGCCCGGGTCGCGTCGGCGTGCTCGACGACGTTGGCGAGTGCACCGCGGGCGGTGCGCAGCAGCGCCGTGGCGACCTGCTGCGGCAGCGGCAGCACTGTGCCCGATGTCTGTACCGACACCGCCAGCCCCGACTGCCCGGTGACCTCACCGGCCAGCTGCTGCAGCACATCGGTCAGGGAGGAGTCCGGCGGGGTGTCGGGGCCCAGGTCGTGCACGACGCGGCGGACCTCGCTCAGCCCGTTGCGCGCGGTGGTCGCGGCTTGCTGCACGTGCTGCCGGGCGGCGGTGGGCCGGAGCGACCAGTCCTGCTCGCTGGCCTGCAGCAGCAGGTTGATGCTGGACAGGTCCTGCGCGACGCTGTCGTGGATCTCTCGGGACAGCCGGTGCCGCTCGGCCAGGGCGCCCTGCCGGCGCTGCGCCGCGGCCAGCTCGTCCTGGGCGCGGTGCAGGTCCTGCAGCACCGCCTGCTGTGCCGCGGCGTGGCGTTCCAGGGCGCGGTAGGCCCCCACCGCCAGCACCGCCAGGCACGCCGGGCCGACCACCAGGGTGGGGTCCAGGGGGTCCGACAACCGCAGCCAGGTCCCCGACACCGCGGTGACCAGCGCCACGACGACCGCGACCGCGGCCCGGTAGGGCAGCACCCGCAGCGCGGCGAACCCCAGCGCCACAGCGCACCAGCCGAAGCTCGGGGCCGCCACCACCAGACCCAGCCACACCAGGCAGACCGCCGCGAGCCAGGCGTCGCGGCGCGTCGGCGGCACCGCCCGCCCGGCCAGGTACACCCCGGCGAACACCAGCGCGGCGACCAGCACCCACGCCGTGCTCCCGGTCAGCGGGTGCCGGGTCAGGTAGCGGGCCGCGGACGCCGCCGCCAGCACCACCAGCACCAGTTCCACCGCTCGGTCCACCCCGGCGGGACCAGGCAGCCACCCTGACGTCCCCGCAGCACCGTGGTCCACCAGCGACATGGTCCGGCCACCGCCAGCGCCACGGCAAGATCGTGCGGTCATCCCTTCGGCTGAACCGGCAGTACAACCTCCAGCCAGCAGAACCCGTCCAGATGGCCCATGCCCGCGCCACGCCGCGCAGGCAGGCTCAGTGGCATGCAGCGACGGCGACCTCCTGGCACCCGACCAGCGGCTGTCGCGCCCGTCACCGCGGTCGTCGCTACGACCCCCAGCGCCGTTCCGCCCACCTCGCCCAAGGAGAACCTGTGACCCGTCTCGTCCCTCGCGCCGCCGCCGCTGCCGCCGCCGTCCTCGTGCTCGGCGCCCTGCCGGTCGCTGCGGCGACCGCAGCGCCCAGCGGCGAGAGCGGCCCGGCCCGCACCTCGACGTACCTGCTGCCCGGGGACCGGGTGTTCCCGGAGGGCATCACCGTCCAGGGCGGCTTCTTCTACGTCAGCAGCACCACCGACGGCACGATCTTCCGCGGGAGCCTGAAGGGGTCGACCGCGGAGGTGTTCCTGCCCGGCGGGCAGGACGGCCGCACGACCGCCCGCGGCCTGGCCGCCACCGAGGAGCTGCTGCTGGTCGCCGGCGGCCCCACCGGCACCCTGTTCGTGTACGACCGGCACAGCGGGGACCTCCTCGGCTCGTTCGGCGCGGCGGGCGGGTTCGTCAACGACGTGCGCGTGGCCCGCAACGGCGACGTGTTCGCCACCGACTCCACCAACGACGTGGTGTACCGGGTCACCACCGACGACCTGCGGTCCGGGTCCGGCCGGCTCAAGGTGTTCTCACCCGGCAGCGTCGACGACCCGCAGGGCATGTTCAACGCCAACGGCATCGCGATCAGCCAGAACGGCCGGTACCTCGTGGTGGTGCAGACCGACACCGGCCGGCTGTTCCGCATCTCCACCCAGGACCGCTCCGTCCAGGAGATCGACCTCGACGGCGCCACGGTCGGCAACGGCGATGGCATCGTGCTGCAGGGCCGCACCCTCTACGTGGTGCAGAACACCACCGGCACCGTCAGCGAGGTGCAGCTGTCCGCCCAGCTCACCCGCGGCCGGCTGGTGCAGACCGTGAGCGACCCGTCCTTCGCGTTCCCCACCACCGCAGCGCTCACCCGCGGCCGGCTGCTGGTCGTCAACAGCCAGTTCAACCAGCGCAACAACCCGCAGCCCTTCACCGTCTCCTCGCTGCAGCGCCCATAGCCCAGCCCGCCGGGCGGCCCTAAACCCTGCCCTACGACGGGATGGCACGCGGGCGTGGGACGACGTGACGCTTCTCGTGTCAGTGCCATGAAAGCGGTGGCAGCACGCGGACTCATGCTGAACCAGTCGGCGACCCCGCGCCTTGCGGCTGCAGGTCACTGCTCACCCAGGTAGACGCCCAGCCGGGTGACGAGCACGCGTCTACAGGCGCGCGCAGCATTGTCAGCTCGTCAGCGTCGGGAGGACGAAGTCGCAGAAGCGTTCGAGGTGCTTGCTGTGCACGCGGTGCCCGGCCTCGGCGACGAGGACGAGGGTGGCGGAGGGCAGCCGGTCCGCGACTCGTTGCTGCCGGGCGGTTGAGACGTGACTGGTCCTGCCGCCGCCCACGAGCAGCGTGGGGGCCGCGACGTGCGGCAGCGCGGCCCACCAAGCAGGGTCGGGGGTGCGGAGCACCTCGGTCAGGACCGGTCTGACCATGCGGACGTCGAAGCGGCGGGCCCGGCTGAGCAGCAGCAGCGACTGGCCGGTCAGTGCTGCCCGTTGCCGGCGGGTGCGCAGCGCTGAGTCCTGCATGGACGCCGGCGGTGGGGAGGCGTCCTCGACGACGAGGCGCCGGACCCGGTGCGGGGAGTGCTGGGCGAGCAGCATCGCCACGTGCCCGCCCAGGGAGTGCCCGAGCAGGTCGACCTGCTGCAGGCCGCGGTCGTCCAGGAAAGCGAGCACGTCGTCGCGCATTGCGGCACAGGTGTAGGAGCCCGGCCGTGAGCTTCCGCCGTGGCCGCGCAGGTCCAGCGCGATCGTGCGGCGACCTTGTCCGGCCAGGCGTGCGGCGACCTGGTCCCAGGTGGCGGCCGTGCTGCACATGCCATGCAGCGCCACGACCGGCACGTCCTCGTGGGCGTCGACTGCTGTCTCCCGCCAGGCCAGCCTCACTCCGGAAAGCGCCACCACGCCGACACGCTGCTTCAAGGGGTTGGTCGACACCTGCTGGACGCTACCGGCGGGCCCACCCGGAGCCCTGCCTGCAGCACCCCGGTGAAGGGTGGCTGCCGTGGCGGTGGCTTGGTGGTCGCCCCGGGTGTCCGGGGCGGGTGCCGGGGTGGGTCTGTCCATCCCCGGGCACCCACCGTGAAGCTCGCGTCGGCGGTGTCTCAGCCGAGCTTGCGGGAGCCGAAGAGCAGCACCTCGCGCTCGAGGTCGTAGTAGGCCTCGTCGCTGGCCGAGAGCCAGTCGAAGAGGTTGTCGGCGTCGTCGACGGTAACGCTGAGGACGACCTCGCTGGCGCCGTTGTCCAGGACAAGCTGGAACAGGTAGCTGCCGGGCTCCCCGGGCCCAGACGGGGAGAAGTTCGGCTGCCAGGCGGTGACCTTGCGGGTCTTGATGACGCTCTTGCCGAGGTCGCTGGCGCCCGGGCCCTGCTCAGTTGACGTAGTCATGCCGCGGTCCTACCCACGCGCCCGGCGCTCAGACCGCGACTGCGCACTTACGCAGGCCGGTGGGTCGATCGGCCTGATGTCGCTACGTGCGGGTTGGCGTTGACCTATCGTTGTAACCCGGCAGCAGGCGGTAGGTAATGAGGTCAGGAAAACGAATGCGCCGACCCGGGCCGGGCCCGTACGACGACCTGGATCAGGTCGAGCATGCTGGCCGTCATGGCGCGCAGCCCGTCGCGACGAGCCCTCACCGACCGGACCGGGAGTCCGCATCCGTCGTGGGCGGGATGCGCACTCAGGGCTCGGGCGGGCCGAGGACATGGTTCTCGCAAGACCACCGTGTACGCCTCCCGGAGGTCTTGGGCGGGCTCACGCTGCTAGCGGTGCTCCTGTTGCTCTTCTGACGCGGCCCTGTCGTCGTCTTTCTTTGAAGAACGGTGAGGCCTGATCCCGAGGGGGGTCCCCTCTCGTCGGGTCTCGCGCCGATGGAGGAGCGGCTGAGCATCCGGCCAAGACGTGCCCTCGACCCGCACCGTGTCCAGGCCAGCAGGGACGTGGACCGCGCCCGGGCGGTCGTGCTGTGCCCAGGCGGGTAGACGGAAGCTGACCGCCTCGCCGCGACGCAGGGGGTGCAGCACCCCGTCGGCGAGCAGGTCGGCCCAGTCGAAGAAGGCGTCGTGCCAGGCGACGTCGTCGGTGTGCACGACCGCCGAGGCGGGCACGAGCGCGTGCAGTTGTTCCACGAGGGTGCTCTTGCCTGCGCCGCCTCTGCCGTCGACGGCCACGATCCGCGGTCCGGTCGTCGGCGTGCCGGCCGCCCGGTGCAGCCGCTCCACCAGCTCGCTGACCGGTGTCAGTTGCCCGGTATGAACTGCCAGGGCCCCGCCGCGGGCTCACCGGGCTCCAGCGGCAGCTCGACCGTCTCCACCGGCCCATGGTCCGTCAGGGAAGGCGAGCCGCTGCGGCGCCGCGCGCCAGCGGGCGGCCGCGGGCACCTGCGGGACGACCGGACCGGGGGTCAGGTGCGACGGCCTCTGCCGGACAGGCGTTCCTGGGCCTGGAACAGGTAGGAGTAGGCGCTGGCGGGGTCGGCCTGGCGACGCAGCCCGAGCAGTGCGCCCGCGGCGGTGATGCCGGCGGCGGGGAGGTTGCCCGCGGCGAGGCTGACGGCGCTGCCGGCGATCCCCAGACCGAAGGTGGCCAGCGGCCGCCGCCATGAGGTGCGTGCGAGGCGACGGAGCTGGTCGGCGGTGTCGGCGAGAGCCTCGCGGCGGTCGGTGAGGGCCTGGTCGCGGGTGTCCTGGTCGAGGTCAGCGAGGTCGCGCACGAGGTGGCGGAGGTCGCGGGCGTAGGCGCGGTGGGCGGCGCCGTGCTGGCGGCGGAAGTCCAGGACCTCGTCCAGCGGCACCGGTGCCAGGTCGAGCGTGACCTGTTCGAGGTCGAGGGCCACGACGTGGCCTGCGGTCGGCAGGGCGTCGAAGCTGAGGGCGTCCTGCAGGGCGTGGACGTGGCGTGGTCGGGTGCTGGCCGGTTGCAGGGCGTAGCCGGCCCTCTCGGCGGGCAGTCGCAGGAGTTGGGGCAGGGCGACGAGGATGAACGAGCGCACCACGGGGTGCATCGGGACGGAGACGCCGTCGGTGCTGTGCCGGGCGAGTCCTCGGTCGCGGAGCTGTGCGAGCACCACTTCGGTGAGGCCGGCGTCGGCTGTGCCGCCGAGCCTGGAGTAGGACAGCTCGGCGAAGGCGCCGTGGCGCTCGAGGTCGTCGAAGGCCCCGGCGGTGAGCAGGTCGTCGAGCAGCTCGGTGAGGGCCTCGGCGGTGGACTGGTCGACCAGCGTCTCAGGGCTCAGCCGGTGCAGCAGTCCTTGGTCGGCCAGCGGTTGGGCCAGCGTCGGGTCGGTCTCTAGCGGCCGGTCGCGCATGTAGTCCGGGACGAGGACGGCCACCCCGTCGAAGAACAGCAGCAGGGTTTTGATCCAGTCACCGGTGGCAGGGCCCCAGTACGGCTCGTGGTGGTACGCCACCTCGCGCAGCGCCGCCCCGGTGGGCCCCGAGGGGTCCTGCGCGGGTTCAGCGGGCTGGGCGGGCTCTGGGGTGGGCGCGGGTTCCCTCACGACGCCATCCTGCCGTCGGCTCGCTCAGACCGGGCTCTGTACCTGCGGTGGGATGAGAGAGAGGCGGGCGTGAATCGAAGGTGGCGGGGTCTTTCAGACTCAGGAGCGACCAAGCGTCAGGGGAGTTCGGCGCGGCGGCGGAAATCGGTGACCGCACGGTGGCTCCGCCAGGCGGTGACGGCGGCGGCGGGGAGGGCAGCGGGGTAGAAGACCCAGAAGTCGGCCGCGACGGCGAGGCCGAGCGTGGCGAGACCGACGACGAGGGCCGGCGCGAGCCACGCCGAGGTCCACGGGCTGCAGCTGGTGCGGCCCCACCGGACCACGACGCCTATCGACACCACGGCCAGGACGCCGCCGGCCAGTCCGAGGAGGGCACCCACCATGACCGAGGCGGTGAGCACGGTGACGAGGTTCTCGTCCACGACGGGACTTGCCCCGGGCTCGAGCAGCACAGCCCCGAGGCCCGCGGCGAGCAGGACGCACGGGGCCAAGAGGGCGCCGGCGAGGAGACCCTCGAGCAGGCCCCTGCCGACCAGGTGCAGGCCAGCCTCGCCGCGACGCTCGTCGCGGTACCGGTGACCGACGCCTGGGGGACCCACGCCGACGAACCTATCCGCGGGAGGCTGCCCCAGACGGCCGTCCCGGGGCAGCTTCCGACCTGCACCTGGTGCCGCGCAGCCCGCCGGTCCTGAAGAGGGAGCCGTGCAGCCATCACCTCGGTGAGCCACCTGAACAGGGGCACGTGCCGCACGCGCTGCAGTCAGGTATGCCACGGGAGTGGGGTGGCCGTAGCACGGACGGCCAGGTCAGCCCGTCCCGGGACCCGCGTCCGCGGTCACTGTGTGGGAAGTGACTCCCCGGCCAGGGCGCGGTCGAGGGCGTCGGGCGGGGGCTGGCGCCGCTGCAGGGTCAGGCTGGCGGCGGCGGCGGCGACGGCGAGTGCGCCCGCGAGCAGCCAGGCGGAGGTGTAGTCCCCGGACGCGGAGCGCAGCGCGCCGCTGACGGCGGCTGCGGCGCTGGCGCCGATCATGTGGGCGGCGAAGACCCAGCCGAAGATGATGCTGCCGCGGTCGGCGCCGAACGCCTCTCGGCACAGCACGACAGTGGGCGGGACGGTCGCGACCCAGTCCAGGCCGAACAGCGCGACGACGACGAGCAGCGGCGGGTCGACGTTCGGGCCGAGCAGGGCGGGCACTGCGAGCAGCGCGAGGCCGCGCAGGCCGTAGTAGAGGGCGAGGAGCTTGCGCGGGTCCATGCGGTCGGTGAGCCAGCCGGAGCCGATGGTGCCGACGATGTCGAAGATCCCGACGACGGCGAGCAGTCCGGCGGCCGTGGTGGCGCCCATGCCGTGGTCGTGGGCGGCGGGCACGAAGTGGCTGCTGATGATGCCGTTGGTGGTCCAGCCGCAGACAAAGAACGTCCCGGCGAGCAGTAGGAACGGCCGGGTCCAGAACGCCTCGCGCAGGACGGTGACGGCGTGCCCGACCGCCGCGCGGGCGGTCGGTGGCGCCTGCTCCTGTCCGGCGGCCTCGGCGGCTTCGGCGGGCTGGCCGCCGTAGGGCAGCAGGCCGACGTCTTCGGGCCGGTCGCGCAGCACGGCCACGACGACGGGCAGGAGCAGCGCGCAGGTTCCCGCGACGGCGAAGGACGCGGCGCGCCACCCGAAGGCGTCGACGAGGGCTGCGAGCAGTGGCAGGAAGATCAGCTGCCCGGTCGTCCAGGCGGCGCCGAGGACGCCGACGACCAGGCCGCGGCGGGCCACGAACCAGCGGTTCGCGACGATCGCGCCGAAGACCAGCGCGACCGAGCCGGTCGCTGCGCCGATGAGCAGCCCCCACAGCACCGACAGCTGCCACGGGGCGGTCATGACCGTGGTGAGCAGGCAGCCGGCCGCGATGAGGAGCAGCGCGCCGGCGGCGGTGCGGCGGATGCCGACCCGTTCGAGCAGGGCTGCTGCGAAGGGTGCGGCGACGCCGTAGACGAGCAGGTTGAGCGACACAGCGATGGAGGTGTCGGTCCGTGACCAGCCCAGGTCGTCCTCGATAGGCACCAGCAGCACGCCGAGGCTGGAGCGGAACGCCGCCGAGGCGAGCAGGACAAGGAACGTCACCGCGACCACGAGCCACGCGCGGTGCAGCCGCCGCCAGCTCCCACCCGGGCGGGGGGTGTTTCCCGCGGCGGCGACCGCGGCCGCCGCCGGCGTCCCCATATCGGTCATGCCCTGCGCCCTGGACGGTCGCGGTGACGCGGAAGCAGGTGCTGGTGCAGCACCCGACCCGCACCGTGCGGTCCGGGTCTGCGCTGATGCCCATCTGGCCGGCGCGGCCGCGCTTGGTGCCCTGGGACGCCGTGAACGCGGTCGCGGCCGCGCCGCCGCCGGCGCGGGGTGGCGGAGGACACGTCCACCTGGGCAGACGGGCGGGCAGTCGGCACGGCAGGGCCTCCGGGAGACGTGCTGTCTGGGTCACAGCAAGGCTAGGACGATCCAGGCGGGAGGTTCTCTCAACCTTGACCGCCTGCCGCTCCTGTCGTGGAAGGATTGCGAGCGTGGACACGACCGACCGGCAGATTCTTACCGAGCTGCAGCGTGACGGGCGCCTGACCGTCACCGAGCTTGCCGATCGGGTCCGGCTGAGCCTGTCCCCGTGCCACCGCCGGCTGCGCGCACTGGAGCAGTCGGGTGTGATCACCGGCTACCGCGCCGTCCTGGACCCCACGAGGCTCGGGCTGCGCTTCGAGGCCCTCGTGTTCGTGACGTTGGCCGTCGGCACCCGGGACCGGCTCGCTGAGTTCGACCACGCCCTCGCGCACGTCCCGGACGTCGTCCGGGCCCAGCGGCTGTTCGGTGACCCGGACTATCTGCTCACCGTCCTCGTGCGAGACCAGGACGCCTTCCAGCAGCTGTACGACGAACACCTCGCCGCTCTACCGGGCGTGCAGCGCCTGACCTCGACGCTGGTGATGAAGGACATCGTCACGGACCGACCCCTGCCAATCTGAGGCACCGCCCACCCTGCCCAGCACCAGAACCCAGACCGGCAGACCGACTGGACACGGACCCGTGGCCTCGTTCTCGACCCTCACACCGGCCCCAGGTCCGGGCGTCGTCGACATCCGGTCGCCGTTCGGCCACCGGGGCAGGCCGGGGGGTCTCGCCGGCCGACGACGCGAAGCGAAGCGCGACGGCCTCCCTCACCATCAGCCGCGGCAAGGCCAGGACACGGCAGCCTCAGGTAGTGGGGGACACGTACCGCTTGATGGCGACAGCGGCCGCCCCGCGGGCCCAGCGGGAGCCGGGGGAGTGCTGGAAGACGATGTCGACGTCTGCGGCGTGGGGGTCGCGGAGCCTGGCGACCTCGCGGTGGACCCGGTGCTGGAGGAGCTCCGCCAGGGCCAGTCCTTCCCCGGAGACGGCCACGACCGGGACCATCGTGATATTGGCGACCATGGCGATCAGCCGTCCGAGGCCCACCGCGACGTGCTCGGCGATGGCGTCCACGGCCGGGTGCTGGCCGGCGAGGACGAGGTCGAGGACGTCCTCAGCATCCACGGGACGTCCCACGGCGATGCTGACCTGGTTCCGGATGCTGGCATCGGAGAGCACTGCGGCCGCACACCCGCGGTGCCCCAGGTCGCAGACGGGGCCGTGCATGCCCAGCGGCAGGTGACCGACCAGACCTACGCCCGTGTCGGGTCCGGTGACGACGCGCCTGTCGTAAACCAGGCCGAGCCCGACACCGGTCCCGACCGTGACGACCGCGAAGGTCGGGTGCCGGGACCCGACCCCGAACCAGCTCTCGGCGGTGGTCAGCGCGACGATGTCGTTCGCCAGGGTGACCGGCAGGCCGGTCCGGTCCTCGAGCATGCGGCCGAACGGGACGTCGTTCCAGCCGAGGAACGGCGCCCGGACGACGATCCCGTGCCCGTCGACCGTGCCGCCGACGGCCACCCCGACACCCGCCACCGGCGGGGCTGACCGTCGCAGGCGCTCGACCAGCCGTAGGGCGGTGTCCGCCACCGCCTCGGGGGAGGTGTCCGGCAGCGGCGCGTCCACCGCGTCGACCGCGTCGGCCCGGAGGGTGGTCAGGGTGGCCCAGGCGTGCGTCCCCGCCACACGGAGACCTACCAGCTGCACGGCGTCGGTGGCCACGTGCAGCGGCCGTCCGGGGCGGCCCTCCGTCGTCTCGTACGGCCCGCCGCCCTCGACCAGGACGCCCGCGTCGAGCAGCGGCCGGCTCAGGCGGGTGACGCTGCCCGCGGACATCTCCAGCCGCCGGGCGACGTCGCTGCGGGACAGCGGTCCGTGCAGCAGCACCTCCAGTGCGAGACCGCGCGACGGTTCGCTCAGTCCGTGCCAGCCGCCAAGGTCCACGAAAGACATCTTCCCTGGCCTACGCCGGCGGTGCGAGTTGCCACGTGGAAGCCCGATGGCCCGCAGTGGGGATCTGACCCACCACGCCGCCACCTCTCTTGCCAGTGGCGGTTCCGTCGCAATAGTCTCCCGTGACACCGCGAACCTCCCGTGGTGCAGGGCGACCGATGGGATCAACGATGATCTTCAGACGGGTGGCTGCGTTGACGGCCCTCACGATGCTGACGGCGGCCGGACTGGCCGGGTGCTCCTCCAGCTCTCAGACAGAGCTGCTGTTCTTCCAGTTCAAGCCGGAGGCCGTGGCCTTCTTCGAGCAGGCGGCGGCGGACTTCGAGGCCGAGAACCCGGACATCCGCGTCGTCGTGGACAACGTCCCGGACCCGGAGACCGCGCTGCGGACCAGGCTCGTCAAGGGGGACGTCCCGGACGTCCTCACCCTCAACGCCAACGGCACGTTCGGCGAGCTCGCCTCGGCCGGGATCTTCGCCGACTTCGCCGACGCCCCGGTGATGCAGACCGTGACCCCGAGCTACGCCGAGGTCATCGCCGACCTCGGGGCCTCGGCGCCGGGCGCGGTCAACGGGGTCCCGTTCGCGGCCAACGCCAGCGGCGTCCTCTACAACGAGGAGATCTTCGCCGCGAACGGCGTCGAGGTGCCCCAGACCTGGGACGAGCTCATCGCCGCCGCGCAGACGTTCGAGGCCGCGGGGATCACCCCGTTCTACGGGATGCTCGCCGACGCCTGGACCGCGCAGTCCCCGCTCGCACCCCTGACGGCCCAGACCGCCCCGGACGACTTCTTCGCAGCGCGCTTCGCCGGTGACACCACCTTCGAGCAGGGCTGGGAGGAGGCCGCGCTCAAGCTGGCCGAGCTGTACGAGTACACCCAGGACGACCCGGGTGCCTTCGGCTACCAGGAAGGCACCCGTGCCTTCGCCGAGGGCGAGTCAGCGATGCTGCTGCTCGGCAGCTACGCCGTCCCGCAGATCCGCACCTTCGAGCCCGAGTTCACCATCAGCAGCTTCGCCCTGCCCGCCACCGACGACCCCGCCGAGACGACCCTGGTCTCGGGTGTCGACGTCGTCTTCACCATCGGCGCCGACACCCCCCACCGGGAGGAGGCGATGCGGTTCATCGAGTTCCTCATGGAACCGGACCGGGTCGCGGCGTACGCGGAGGAGCAGGTGGCCGTCCCGTGCGTGGAGGGCATCGAGAACGACGACCCGGCACTAGCCGGCGTCCAGTCCTACATCGACGAAGGGCGCATCGTGGGGTTCACCGACCACCAGTTCATCCCGGCAGTCCCGCTGACCCAGCTGCTGCAGGAGTACCTCGCGACCGGCGACACCCGGGAGTTCCTCGTCGACCTCGACACCGCCTGGGACCAGGTCGCGCAGCGCCGGACCTGGGGCCTCGGGGCGGTGCAGGGCTGATGGCCACCACCACCAGCACCGCAGCCCGGCGGGCCGCCCCGTCCCGCCGCTCCACGGCGCGCCGTCCCGGCGGGGAGCGGCTGCAGCCAGCCTTCCTGTGGATGGTGCTGCCGGCGTTCGTCCTGTTCTTCGTCTTCCACACCGTCCCCGTCCTGCAGGGCATCTTCTACAGCTTCACCGACTCACCCGGGTACGGGGAGTGGAACTGGGTGGGTCTGTCGAACTATGTCGCCCTGCTCAGCGACGCGCGCATCGGCTCCGCCTACCTCTTCACGCTCCAGTTCGCCTTCGTCACCACGATCCTGGTGAACGCGCTGGCGCTGGGGCTGGCGGTCGGCCTCAACGGCAAGATCAAGTTCAAGAACACCCTGCGGGGCGTCTACTTCATCCCCAACATCCTCGCCATCCTGGTCGTCGGGTACGTCTTCAACTACCTGTTCTCCAGCTCGATCCCCGCCATCGCGCGGGCGCTGGGCGCAGAGGGACGGCTGTCGACGTCCATCCTCGCCGACCCCCAGCTGGCGTGGATCGGCATCGTCATCCTGGCCGTCTGGCAGGCGACGGCGTTCAACATCATCATCTACCTGGCCGGGCTGCAGACGGTCCCGGGCGAGCTGTACGAGGCTGCGTCGCTGGACGGCGCGGGCCGGTGGCGGCAGTTCCGCAGCATCACGTTCCCGCTCATCGCCGGGTTCTTCACCATCAACATGGTGCTGTCGCTGAAGAGCTTCCTGCAGGTCTTCGACCACATCGTCGCCATGACCAACGGCGGTCCCGGCACGGCCACGGAATCGGTCGGCCTGGTCATCTACCGCGGCGGGTTCCAGGGCGGGGAGTACGGCTACCAGATCGCTAACGCCGTCATCTTCATGATCGTCATCATCGTGTTCGCCATCGTCCAGCTCCGGGTCCTGCAGCGTAACGAGGTGTCCCCGTCATGAGCGCAACCAGCATCACCGTCCCGACGTCGCGACAGGGGGGCCTCGGACCCGACGGCCCCGACCTGCCAGGGCGACCGAGCCGCCGCCGGCGCCCCCGCGACGAGTCAGACGAGGGGGGGAGGATCAACTGGTGGCTGACCGTCCTGCTCATGGTCCTGGCGCTCACCATCGTCGTCCCGCTGTACTTCACCGTCGTCACGGCGCTCAAGACACCCGACCAGCTCGGTGGCAGCGGGTTCGGGCTGCCGACCGAGGTCCGGCTGCAGAACTTCGCCGACGCCTGGACCCTGACGAACTTCCCGCGCACGGCCCTGAACAGCGCCCTCATCACCGTCGGCGCGGTCGTCCTCACGCTGCTGACCAACTCCATGGTCGCGTACGCCATCGCCCGCAACATGCACCGGCGGCTGTTCAAGGTGCTCTTCTACTACTTCGTCTCCGCGCTCTTCGTCCCGTTCCCCATCCTCATGCTCCCCGTCGCCAAGCAGACAGCGGCGCTGGGGCTGGACAACCAGCTCGGGCTGGTCCTGCTCTACGTCGTGTACGGGCTGTCGTTCAACGTCTTCATCTTCGTCGCCTACATCCACTCCATCCCGCGCGAGCTGGAGGAGGCGGCCGTCGTCGACGGGGCCAGCACCTGGACGGTGTTCTGGCGGATCATCTTCCCGCTGCTGGCCCCGATGAACGCCACCGTCGGGATCCTCACGTGCCTGTGGGCGTGGAACGACTTCCTGCTCCCGCTGGTCATCGTCTCCGACCCTGCCGGGGCCACGCTGCCGCTGGTGCAGTACGTCTTCCAGAGCCAGTTCAGCGCGAACTACACGGTCGCCTTCGCCTCCTACCTCATGGCGATGGCTCCGCTGCTGCTCGTGTACGTCTTCGCGCAGCGGTGGGTCATCTCCGGCGTGACCCGGGGTGCCATCAAGTGACCGACACGACGAAGGAGGACGTCGCCCACCTGCGGCGGGCCGGCACCAGCCTGCTGCTGCGCCTGCCCGCCGACGAGCTCCCGACCGTCCTGCACTGGGGGCCCGACCTGGGCGAGGCGACCCCCGGGGCGCACGAGCTGCTCACCGCGGTAGCGGTGCCGCTGACAGACAGCCAGCTCACGACCATGGAGCGCGTCTCCGTCCTGCCGCAGCACTCCACCGGGTGGATGGGGGTCCCGGGCCTGACGGGCAGCCGCGCCGGACGCGCCTGGTCCCTGGTGCTCGGCCCCGTCACCCACCAGGTCCAGGACGCCGGCACCGACTCGTGGCCCGACGGGCCGGAGGGCACCGCCCGGGTGCTCAGCACCGGCGTCGACGCGCCCGGCGGCCTGCGGGTCACCAGCGAGGTGCACCTCGGGCCGACCGGCCTGGTCCGGGCCCGGGCGCGCGTGACGAACCTTCACGGCGAGCCCTACGAGGTCGGCGCCCTCACGGTCAGCCTCCCGGTGCCCCCCCAGGCAGAAGAGCTGCTCGACCTCACCGGCCGGCACACCCACGAGCGGCACCCCCAGCGCCACCCGTTCCCCGTCGGTGCCTGGGTGCGGGAGGCGCGCGGGGGGCGGCCAGGGCTCGACGCGGCCACCATGCTCTGCGCCGGCGTGGGCGGCTTCGCCTTCCGCTCCGGGCAGGTGTGGGGCGTGCACCTGGAGTGGAGCGGCAACCAGCGCCTCGTCGCCGAGCGGACCGTCACCGGCTGGCGCCTCCTGGGCGGCGGCGAGCTGCTGCTGCCCGGTGAGGTCCGGCTCGAGCGTGACGAGACGTACACCAGCCCCTGGCTGTGCGCGTCCTGGGGTGACGGGCTGGACGTCCTGTCCTCCCGCGTCCACCGCCACCTGCGACGGCGACCCCACCACCCCCGACGACCCCGGCCGGTCCTGCTCAACACCTGGGAGGCCGTCTACTTCGACCACGACACCGACAAGCTGCTGCGCCTCGCGGAGAACGCCGCCGCCGTCGGGGTGGAGCGCTTCGTCCTGGACGACGGCTGGTTCCGCGGCCGCCGCGACGACCGCGCCGGCCTCGGTGACTGGGTGGTCGACCCCGACGTGTGGCCCGACGGGCTGACCCCCCTCGCCGGCCGCGTCCACGAGCTCGGGATGGAGTTCGGCCTCTGGTTCGAGCCCGAGATGGTCAACCTGGACTCCGACCTCGCCCGAGCCCACCCCGACTGGCTCCTCGGAACCCCGCACGGACCCGGGTCCCCGTCGCGCTACCAGCACGTCCTGGACCTCGGCCGGCCCGAGGCCTACGAGCACGTCCGCCACCAGATGTCGCAGGTGATCGGCAGGTACGGCGTGGACTACATCAAGTGGGACCACAACCGCCCCCTGGTGGACGCCGGTCACCAGCCGGACGGGCAGCCCGCGGTCCGCGAGCAGACCCTCGCCGTCTACCGGCTGATGCGCGCGCTCAAGGACGCCCACCCCGGCCTGGAGATCGAGTCCTGCGCGGCCGGCGGGGGGCGGATCGACCTCGGCGTCCTCGAGGTCGCCGACCGGGTCTGGGTGTCGGACTGCATCGACCCGCACGAACGGCACCGGATGGTCCGCTGGACCGGCCTGATCACCCCGCCGGAGCTCATGGGCACCCACATCGGCTCACCCGTGGACCACACCACCGGCAGGACCCACACCCTCCCGTTCCGGGCCGCGACCGCCCTCTGGGGCCACCTCGGCATCGAGTGGGACATCGCCGACCTGGGCGCGGACGACCTCGCCGAGCTCACCGCCTGGGTGCAGCTCCACAAACGCCACCGGCAGCTGCTGCACACCGGCGACGTCGTCCACGCCGACACACACGCCACCGAGATATCGCTGGAGGGCGTGGTCGCCGAGGACGGCTCCGAGGCCCTCTTCCAGGTGAGCCTCCTCGAGCACCCGCTCACCTGGCCGCTGCAGCGGCTCCGCCTGCCCGGGCTGGACCCTCACCGCTCCTACCGCGTCACGATCGCCCAGCCGCGCGAAAGCAGACCAGCAGAGAGCCGGCTGCCTGCCTGGACCCGTGACGGCGCCGTGCTCACCGGAGCCATGCTGCACGGGCTGGGGCTCGCCGCGCCCATGCTGCGGCTCCACGAAGCCCTGCTGATCCACGTCTCAGCCGAACCACTCCCGACAGGCCCATGACGGGTGGGCGTACCGGCTGGTGTCAAGCCGGTTGAGGCAGGTGGGCGTCAGCTGGTCTGTATGAGGGCCCCCCTGCCTGGGCTTGCGACCTGCAGGGATAGGTGGCGCAGTCTCACTGCGTCGCCATGTGGCCAACAGCCGGCGCGGCCGCCTTTCCGCGATCTTGTCCGTGAGGGTGGTGGCCCCCCGACTAACGTCGGCGTGTGTCGCTGTCCAGTCTGTCGGCCTTCGTCGTCGTCGCTCTCGTCGTCGTGGCCGTTCCCGGGCCCAGCGTGCTGTTCGTGGTTGGCCGGGCCCTGACACTGGGCCGACGTGGCGCCCTGACCACCGCGCTGGGCAACGCCATAGGAACGCTCGTCCAGGTCATCGCGGTCGCAGTCGGAATTGGCGCCCTGGTCGAGCGTTCCGTCCTGGCGTTCACCGTGCTGAAGTTCGCCGGTGCCGCTTACCTGGTGTTCCTGGGCGTGCAGGCCTTCCGGCACCGTCGCGCCTTCGCCGTCGAGACCACCGTCGCAGCCGGACCCACCCGGGTCGGGCGAGTGCTGCGCGAGGGGTTCCTGGTCGGTCTCACCAACCCTAAGACGACGGTCTTCTTCGCGGCGGCCCTGCCGCCGTTCGTCGATCCCGCCGTTGGCTCGGTGCCGCTGCAGATGCTGCTTCTGGGGGTCGTCTTCTTGGGCATCGCCTTAGTGACGGACAGCATCTGGGCGACCGGCGCGGGCGCGGCCCGCGGTTGGCTGGCCCGGTCGCCGCGGCGGATCGAAGGTATCGGCGCCGTGAGCGGCCTGGTGATGATCGGCCTCGGTGTCCGGGTGGCGCTCACGGGCCGACCGAGCTGACGGTCGCACGCGTCACCTGGAGCCGCGCCGATAGCGCACTCGCGTCGATGAGGGCGTCACCCGGGTGCCCATCACTGATGCGGCCGTTCGCCCACGACGACAATCAACGGGGGGAACGGCCAGCGGCACGCGATCACGGGGGAGTCGCACCCGATGCCGGGCGCTCAAGTCCGTGGCCCGGTGGCCCGGTGGCCCTGCCGGTGTCGCATCCCGGTAGCGGGGAACGCAAGCGGGGCGTCTTGAAGGGCGGTCCGTAGACGATCGTCTGTGAGACACCCCGGGCGAGTCCTCCCACAGACCTCCGATCGAGTCTCGTGACCCGTGTCCGTAGACTATGCAACGGCAGGGACGTTCGCGTTACGGTCTGAGGGTGTCGTTGGTCGGGTACGCGAGGGTGTCGACGCGGGACCAGCATCCCGACGCGCAGACCGACGCCCTGGCCGCGGCCGGCTGCGAGAAGGTCTTCGTCGACCACGCCTCGGGGACCCTGGCCGCGCGGACCGCGCTGGGCGAGGCGCTGGGGTACCTGCGGGCCGGGGACACGCTGGTCATCACCAAGCTGGACCGGCTGGGCCGGTCGGTGCGCAACCTCAAGCAGCTGTCCGATGAGCTGCAGGCCCGGCAGGTCGGGCTGCGGGCGCTGTCGCAGGGCATCGACACCACGACGCCGGGTGGTCGGCTGTTCTTCCACATGCTCGCCGCGATCGCGGAGTTCGAGCACGACCTGATCGTGGAGCGGACCGTCGACGGTCTGGCCGCGGCCCGGGCCCGGGGCCGCAAGGGCGGGCCGAAGTTCAAGATGACGCCCAACAAGATCGCCCAGGCCCGGGCGATGTACGACGGCGGGAAGCACACCGTGCAGGAGATCGCCGACACCTTCGGGGTGTCCCGGCCCACGATCTACCGCCACCTAGGATCGGCCCCACGGCCGTCCGCCGGTCCTGTGATGGGGTTCTCGGGACCGGCGGGCGCGCCGTCGACCGCACCCCCCGCCGCGCCTCGGGGGGCCTAGGGGGGCCATCCCGGGGACGTCCCTGGTGTGCACGGCGTCTGACCCTGGTCTGAGCGCCGGGTGCTGAGGCGGGCCAGGCAGGGTTGGGTTGGGTCAGCGGAGGGTGGGCACCGATGCCAGAGGACGCCCCCGACGGGCTACGCCAGCAGGCGCGGGCTGCGGCGATCGTGGCGCCGGGTCTGGCGGCCCTGGCCTGGCTGGAGGACACGCTCGCGGGCAGGTTCGAGGCCGCGTGGGGCGGGCTGGACCCGGAGTTCCGGCTGGCGCTCGTGCAGCAGTGGCTGTCCTCGGACCCTGGTGTGCTCGGGCTGGTCGAGGAGGACCGTGACGCCCTGGCCGGTCAGCTCGCCTCGGCCAGGCCCAGCCACTGGTTGTGGCGCGCCCACGGGCAGAAGGTGCTGCGCCGCGACGTCGAGCGTCTGTGGTCAGAGGTCTGCGCGGGGTCCGGTACGGGGTCGGGGCCAGACCGCGCCCCATCGCCCCGGACCTGCAGGCCGTGATCGTCTTCGACCCCAGCACCCTGCCCGCCGGCGGGACAGCGGTGCACCACCCACCGGCCGGTACAGGCAGGCAGACATACCCGATCGTGGTGCGGCTGGTGGGTGGTCGCCACGTCGTCCGCGGGGTCGGCACGGGCCTGCTGCGGCCGGGCTGGCCCCCCGCCCACGAACAGGTGCTCCACCGGGAGGACGAAAAGGCCTGACGGCGGATGCTCGGTGCCGCCCCGGTGTGCCTCCTGCCTCGGTGTGCCTCCCGCCGGTAACGAGGGCTCCGCTGTCCACGGCCCAACTGTGTGAACCGTGCCGAAAGGCCGTTCACCGTTGAACTAGGACCGGGTACGGTTCCGGTCCCCGGGGGAGAGGACCCGGGCGCGGCAGCCCTCAGGAGACGTCCGACCGGCCGCCGCCACCCACCCGCCCGTCCGTCAGTCGAGGAGGCTCGCATGGCCAGCGGTACGCAGACCGACCAGCTCACCACCCCCATCGACCCCGGCCCGGTCGTCCTGTCCGTGCGCGTCGACCGGCCCTCGCCGCCCGGCGGCGGGGACCACGTCCGGGTGCACGTGGCCGGCGAGCTGGACCTGGCCACCGCGGGCGTGCTGAGCCGGGCTCTCCTCGACCTGATCCAGGAAGGCTGGCGACGGCTGGACGTCGAGCTCGCGGGCGTCAGGTTCTGCGACGGCGCCGGGCTGGGTGCGCTGCAGTCCGGCGGACAGCGGCTGCGCGCCGCGGGCGGCACCCTGACCGTGCACGACCCGTGCTGGTCGCTCCGCTTCCTGCTGGACCTGTTCGAGCTGGACCAGCAGCTGCAGCCGCGTGGACCGGCGAGGCCAGACCACGCCTGAGAGGTCCGCACCTGCTCGGTGCTGGTCGCGAAAGTCGGCCCGACGACGAGTGAGTGAAACGCGGATTTCGACCTGACTTGTGAGACGACCGGCGCTCAGGCGGTGTCGAGGCCGGTGACCGTCTCACGGTGGGCGTCTTAAAACCTTGGTAGTGAGACTGCGCTCGAGCCGGCTGGGTACGTCCGGTGGGGGAGGATGTTCGTGGTCATGCCCGTCGTGGTTCGGCTGCCGGGCCCTCGTTCCTCGGCGCCGTCATGCTGCGGGGGTCGAGGGCGAAGGACACGCGGCCTCGTCCCGTGTGCTTGACGTCGTAGAGGGCTGCGTCCGCTTGTTCGAGAAGGCTGTGGAGCTGGTCGCCGTCTCTGGGGTAGCTCGCCAGCCCTACAGAGGTCGTGATGCGCAGCGGCAGTTCCAGGCCGGGAGCCTCGATCGCCAGCTCAGCGGTCGCGGCGCGTAGGCGCTCACCCGCCTCGGCCACCGCGGCCCGCCCGGCCTGGGGGAACAGGACGACGAACTCGTCGCCACCGAAGCGACCCACGAGGTCGCTGTCACGAACGGCGCTCGTGAGTGCTTTGGCCGTGGCTTTCAGCACCTCGTCGCCCAGCAGGTGGCCATGCGTGTCGTTGACCGTCTTGAAGTGGTCGATGTCGACGACGGCGACACCCATGGGCTGATTGGACGACCTGCTGAGGGCGAGCTCTCGCTCGGCGCGGTCGCGCCACCCCGACGAAGAAGCGACTCCCGTCTTGGGGTCACGTGCCAGGGCGGTGACGAGTTGGCGGTGCTGGAGGCCGCGCTGCAAGAGCATCGCGATGGGCACACCCGCCGCCACCAGGAAAGGGTCCATCGACCCTGCCACTCCGATGAGGGTTCCGAGCGCGCACTGCGCCAGGGCGCCGCGCCAGTCGAAAGCCAGCTCCCGGAACGGTCGCCAGCCGACCCCACCGTGTGCGGAGACCACCGACCCCAGAAGGAACGACTCGGCGAGGTGCATGACGGCGAAACCGGCGAGGGCAGCAACGAGGAGACCGCCCTGGTACGCGCCAAGCGGCGAGGCCGCGTAGGTCTGGATCACCACAGCGGCTCCCGTCGAGGACAGCACCACCATGGAGATGTTGAAGACCACCCGGTGCAGCGGGATCCGGACACGGTCAGACGTGCTGAAGGCGTCACGGACGGAGACCAGGAGGGAGAGCGCGACCGCAAGCGCCACAACACCCGGCAACGGCGCCGCGACGACAGCGGCGAACACCCAGACGCTGTCGGTGCTGACCGTGATCTCGACCCGGTCCGTGCGCGCGCGCGATTCCGTCCTCCCGATGCCCACGTTGATCACCTCGGTGACCGCGCAGGCCATCGCGAGGACGCTCACCAGGAGCCAGCCGGTCTCGTCCGAAGTGGTCCCCACCGCGACCACTGCCATCACGGCTGCGGCAATGATCGTGAGTACGGTCGCCCGGGCCGCGCGCGGGAGCCCCCAGAACTCCCAGGAACGGATGGTGGTCACATCCCGCCTTATCGGCTCACGGCCCCGGCGCACCACGGGAACAGGGCGCGTCTCACCCGGGCGGGCTAGGGCCTCCAGACCGACACACGAGTCGAGGGATGAGACGCGTCGCCCGAGTAGGGGAGGGGCGTCCCGCACAGCGCCCGTTCCCGGTGACGAGGTGCGGGCGGGGCTACTGAGACGGGTCGCTCCGCCTCGACCGAGTCAGGCCGGCGACCTGGGGCGCTGTTAGTGGGGGCCCGTCATCCGGGGTACCGCTGGCGTTTTCGCGTAGTCCGACGCTTAAGAGTGTTTTGCTCACTGTCGATGGGGTCGCGTGATGTCAGTTGCCACTCCTGGGGCTCCCGCGGCGCAGCTTCGTGCTGTGCGAGTTGGTCGTCAGGCCATACACCGCGCCGGAGGTGGGGGTGTTGCCGGGTACGAGCTGCTGTTCCGGCAGTCGTCGGTCGACACTTTGGTCGATGAGGCCGCGCACGAGGCCGCGACCGCTCAGGTCATCAGCGCCGTGTTCGGTGAGTTCGGGGTCGCGAACCTTGCCGGGGACCTGCCGTTGTTCGTCAACACCACGCGGGCCTTCCTTGTGGGTGATATCCCGCTTCCCGACGACCCCGAACGGCTGGTCATCGAGGTCCTGGAACATGTGTTGCTCGATGCCGAGGTCCTCGCCGGCATCGTCGCCTTGAAGCGGGCGGGCTACCGGATCGCCGCCGATGACTGGGACGGCACCAGGTCCCGTGATGGGCTGCTGCCGTTGTGCGACGTCGTGAAGATCGACCTGTCGGCCGTTGGACATGCCGCGCTGCCGGGTCTCATCGCCGATGCTCGGAGGCTTTCCCCGGGTGTCAGCGTCTGTGTCGAACGAGTCGAGACCGCCGAGGACGCCGGGCTGGCCGAGGCTGCCGGGGCCGTGCTGCTGCAGGGCTTCTACCTTGATCGGCCACAGACTCGCACGACCCGCACCCTGACCGCATCTGAGGTGACGTGCCTGCGGTTGCTGGGTGCCCTGGCCAGTGAGGCGGACACCGGTGAGCTCGTCCGGCTGGTCAGTTCTGATCCTGGTTTGGCGATGCAGGTGCTCCGCATGGCGGCCAGTCCTGCAGGCGTCGGCCGGCCGGTGGCCTCGGTGAGTCAGGCCGTGGTCCTGCTGGGCCCCCGCAAGCTCGGTTCCTGGCTGGTGCTCGTGCTCTTAGGTGGTGCCTCGCGCGCATCCCGCGAGCACGTCGTCGCTGTCTTGGCTCGAGCTGGGGCCTGCGCTCTGCTGAGCCCGAGCAGCCGTGACGCTGCGTTCACGGCCGGGCTGCTGTCGGCGGCGCTTGAGCTGCTGGGAGGTGAGCCCGCTGACGTCATGAGGGACAGCGGCGCCGACCCGGCGATAGCCGACGCCGTCCTACGCGGGGGCGGGCCCGTAGGAGCCGCCCTTCAGGCAGTGATAGCCCACGAGCGCAACGACCCCGCGGCTGCCCTGAGCACAACTCATGACCCGTACACCGTGTCCCGTGCAGTTCTGCAGGCCGTTGTTGGCGCGAGGGCCGTCGCCGAAGCCATGAGCGACGAGCGGTGAGCCGGACCGCCAACGGGGCGCTCGTGGTGCGCGAACGGCGGGCCCGCTCGGTTGTTATCGGCCGAGTGCACCGGACGCCGGTGAGCTGTGCGGCGTTCGCCTGCACCGCGGTTGGCGAACAACTCCCGTGCGAAGCCAGCATCCGGTTGGCCCACTGAAGATAAAGAAGCAGCACCTGTTGCCGATGAATCGCAGCGGCGATACGGCTCGACAGAAGAGGGAGTGAAACGTGAAGCGTTTCCGTTGTGGTGATGTGATTCCCGGATGCACGGCGCAGTTCGCCGGCACCGAAGAGGATATCCTCGCGCAGGTTGGGGCGCACGCCCGGCGCGACCATGGGGTGGCCGACGTGGGGCCGGAGCTGGTCGTCAGCGTCCGGGCGGCGCTGCAGGACGTTCACTAGGGATGTCCACTGAGCGGCGCGCGTCGGCGGCGCACGGTGCCCCCGGGCTGGGGGTGCCTGCACAGGCCGGCCGGCCGGTGCCGGTGCCGGTGCCGGCACCGGCACCGGCGGAGGCGGTTCGCGGGGTACGTGAGGACCCGGCCGCGTTGAGTCTGGTGGCGCAGCCGATCGTGGACCTCGCCACGGGTGAGGTGGCCGGGTATGAGGCGTTGGCCCGGCTGCCCGCGGCGTGGGGTGTCGCGCCGGACGTCTTCTTCGCCGAGGCCCACCGGGTGGGGTGTTCCGCGCAGGTGCAGGCGTTGGTGTGCGCGGCGGTGGTGGACCTGCTGCCGTCTCTGCCGGTGGACACGTTCCTCACCTGCAACGTGGACCCCAGCGACCTGGCCACCGAGGAGGCCATCGCCCCGCTGCTGGAGCAGCACTCGTTGTCGCGGCTGGTGGTGGAGGTCACCGAGCACGCTTGGCCTGAGGACCCGGCCCCGGTCGACGCGGCCTTGCGGCGGCTGCGTGCCAAGGGGGCGTTGGTCGCGGCCGACGACGTCGGGGCGGGCTATGCCGGGCTGAACCAGCTGATGCGGTTGCGGCCGGACCTGGTCAAGGTCGACCGCGCCTTGGTGGAGAACCTGGGCACCGACCCGGCCGCGGAGCTGCTGGTCAAGGTGCTCGGTGAGCTGTG
The DNA here is from genome assembly GCF_037860755.1 of Aquipuribacter hungaricus. Lineage (NCBI taxonomy): Bacteria > Bacillati > Actinomycetota > Actinomycetes > Micrococcales > Intrasporangiaceae > Aquipuribacter > Aquipuribacter hungaricus. The sequence continues at coordinate 43,651 of NZ_JBBEOI010000006.1, forward strand.
CAGCCACCTGGATGCATGGGTAGTCGTGGAGGGCGTGGAGACCCAGACCCAGCTGGCGGCACTGGCCCGCCTCGGGGTCCCGCTCGGGCAGGGCTGGCTGCTCGGGCGACCTGCGCCGCCCTGGGCGCCCTCGGCGGCCGTCGACCTGGTCCGTCGCCGGGCGGCGATGGCGGTCGTGGAGGAGACCATCACCCCGCTGCTGGACACGAGCACCGTGCCGCACGTGCGTGACGCCGTCGGCCGGTGGTGGCTGCTGGCCGCCGAGGGCGCGCAGCCCGCGATGACCATGGCCCCGTCGACGTCGGTCGTCGAGGCTGCGGCCCGCGCGGTGGCCCGCCCGCCGGATCAGCGCTGGACCCCCGTGCTGGTGACCTCCCGTACCGGTGACGTCATCGGCCACGTCAACGTCGAGGCCCTTGTGCTGGCCCTGACCCGCACCGCCCGCCCCTGACCAGGCCGCTTCCGTCAGGGCGGCCTCCGCTGACATGCGGTCCCTGCGTCGGGCACGCGGGCTGTCGGTCGATGCTGCGGTGCCGCTCAAGGGTGTCCTGGCCCGTGACGACATCGGGTGCGGCCCACTGCCTGCTAGAGGGCATCAGCCAAACCCCGCGCCCGGGGTCGAAGTCACCCGAAGGACGAGGAAACCACGATGAGCAGCGAACACGCCGGCTCCAGCACCCGTGACGGGATCGCTCTGCTGATGGCCGCGATGCGTGACGACCCCGTGGCAGTCGCGCTGCTGCTGGAGGACTGGAGTGCGAGGCAGACCCGGGACGTCGCGGTGTTCTGCGCCTACCTCGCTGCCGGGCACCTCAAGGCGGCAGAGACCCAGCACTCCCAACCGGGACTGTACGACGCGGCCCTGCACGACGTCGCCCTGCAACTCGCCGCCACCGGCCGCACCACCCTGACCGAGTAATCCTCCCGCAGCCCCCTCAACTTTGCGGCGGCTGCGCCGATCAAGACGTGGCTGCTCCGGCTCCCGTTACGGAGCGATACACCCTCGAACGGTCACCCTCATCACCGTCACTGCCACACGTCGACCTGTCGGTCGATCGTCCTTTTCGTCCCAACCTCACCGCGCCCCCGCGCCCCCTGTTCAGGAGTCCTTATGAGCATCACCGCCGCCGACCGTCACGAGGGTCTTGCTGTCGAGCGGTCCCGCCGTCGCGGATCCCGCCTGCTGAGCTGGTCGTTGCCGGTGAAGATCGGCGCGCAGGTCGCGGTGACCGGGCTGGCGTTCGGGGTGATCCTGGTCAGCAACACGGTCATCAACGCGCAGCGGACCGAGGCCAACGCCGCCCAGCGGCAGGCCACCTCGGTGGTGGAGCACGTCCTGGGGCTGGAGGTCGCCAGCCAAGAGGTCAGCCAGGCCGTTCTGCTAAGCGTGGTCGACCCGGCTGCTTCCGCGTCGCGGTACGAAGAGGCACTGGCCCACCACACCGAGGCTGTTGAGGCGACGATGTCCGACGGTGAGGCCGCGCAGAACGAGCAGCTGGACACTCAGCTCGCGGGTCTGGCTGAGCAGGACGAGGCCTTCTTGGTCGAGGCCGACCGGTTCGTCGCCCTCGCCGGCAGCGAGCCCGCTGCCGCCGCCGCCGAGGTCGACACCATCAGCGTGTCACAGCAGGCCTACACCGACTACCTGGGTGAGCTGGAGTCCACCTTGAAGGAACGTGAGGCCGCCGCCACGCAGGCCGCCACCGCCGCCGGAGCGCTGGCCGCAACCGTGCTGTGGATCTCCTCAACCGTCGGGCTGCTGCTGGCCGGGGTGGCGGCGTTCGTGCTGTACCGCACCACCGGCCCGGCCCTGCTGAGCACCGTCCGCGCGCTGGAGACCCTCGCCGCCGGTGACCTACGGGTCAACGCCGAGCTCGGCCGCACCGACGAGGTCGGCCGGATCGGCACCGCCGTCGACGCCCTCGCGGTGAGCCTGCGCACCTCGCTGGGTCAGGTACAGGCCGGCGCCGGGCAGCTGTTCTCCTCCGCCGAGCAGCTCAACTCCGGTGCGAGCGAGGTCGCCGCCGCCGCGGACGAGTCCAGCCAGCAGGCCAACGTCGTGGCCGCGGCCGCGGAGCAGGTCACCCGCAACGTGCAGACCGTCGCCGCGGGTGTGGAGGAGATGGGCCAGTCCATCCGCGAGATCGCCCACAACGCCCAAGAGGCCGCTCACGTGGCCGGAGACGCCGTCACCGTGGCCGGTGACGCGAACACCATCGTCACCCGCCTCAGCGAGTCCAGCCAGCTCATCGGCGAGGTCGTCCGCGTCATCACCACCATCGCCGAGCAGACCAACCTGCTGGCCCTCAACGCCACCATCGAGGCCGCCCGCGCCGGAGAGGCCGGCAAGGGCTTCGCCGTGGTCGCCACCGAAGTCAAGGAACTCGCCTCCCAGACCAGCAAGGCCACCGACGACATCGGCAAGCGGGTCGCGGCGATCCAGGCCGACTCCGGTGACGTCGTCGGCGCCATCGACACCATCCAGACCACGATCGGGCGCATCCACGACATCCAGACCACCATCGCCTCCGCGGTGGAGGAACAGACCGCCGTCACCGCCGAGATGGGCCGCTCCCTGGCCGAAGCCGCCGCCGGCTCCGCCGAGATCGGCGCCGGCATCACCGCCGTCGCTGCCGCTGCCGAACAGTCCTCCGCCCAGGCCCAGACCAGCGCGGAGTACACCCGCGGCCTGACCAGCCTCAGCCAGGAACTGAACAGCACCGTGGCCCGGTTCACCCTGTGACCCTTCGGCGGGCCCGGGTCGTCGACCTCGACGAGGTCCCCGGTCAGGCGCACATCGCAGCCACGACAGCCGACACCTAACCTAGGTGCACAACGGGGCCCGGGTGCCGGGCCGCGGCCGGGACGACTCCTTTAGGTTAACCGGCAGTGCATCCCCGGCAGGCGGTCGTCATGCGGGTCAAGACCTCGATCTCTCCCGGGTGGGCGCCAGCGGGTCGCCATCGTGACCATGGTCCGACCGCCGCGGCGGGTACATGCTGAGGTTCAGTGGCCTCAGGATGTGGCGAGTTGGGCGACGTGACGCCGGACGATGCCGTCGGCGCGGGCTGCCGGCATTCGTGCGGGTTCAGCGGCACGGGCGATGGCGAGACCGTCGAGGACGGCGAGCAGGTGTGCGGCCTCGAGATCGGCCTCACGGTCGGGGAACAGCTTCTCGATCCATCTGCGCAGGAACTGCTCGGTCTCTGACCATCCGGTGGCGAAGGCGTGGGCGACAGGACCCTGCTGGGTGGCCTTCGCGGCGTACCACAGCCAGACGACCGAGGGCGCGACGTCGTCGTCTGCGGCGTTGGCCAGGAGCAGGCAGAAGGCGAGGAAGGCAGCCGTCGCACCCTGCTGGTCCATGGCCTCGCGGGTGCGCTGCTCGGCCCGGGTCTTGAACTGCGTCGTCACGTGGTCGGCGGCCGCGACTAGCAGTGCGTCCTTGGTGCGGAAGTGGTGCTGGACCGCCCCGATCGACACCCCCGCCTCAGTGGCCACCCGCCGTACGGACAGGCCGTCGAGTCCGTCGCGGACCAGCACTCGCACGACCGCGTCCATCACCAGCCGTTCACCACGCTCGCGGCGGGACGGCTTGTCCCCGGGACCCCGGCCCACTATCTTCACCGCCATACGCTCGTATGGCGAGCCTGGGAGGGTGGTCATGGATCGACGGTACGCCGGGGCCATCGCCTGGGTGCTGAGCGCCGTGGTGCTGCCCGTGCAGCTGGTGGTGGCGCTGCGGTGGCCGGAGGGCTACTCGGTGACCGCCAACGCCATCAGCGATCTCGGTGTCACCGAGTGCGGGCAGTTCGACGAGGGCGGCGGCGAGCAGCGACGTCCGGTCTGCTCCCCGTGGCACGGGCTCTTCAACACCGCCCTGGTCGTCTCCGGGCTGCTGGTCGCACTCGGTGCCGCCCTGCTGCACCGCTGGTGGCCCGGGCGGTCCGGACACGCAGGCACCACCCTCCTGGTGATCGCCGGGGGGCTCGTCGCTGTCGTCGGCCTGGCGCCGTGGGACACCCACCCCGCCCTCCACGACATGGCCGCACTCGGACAGGCCGCCGCCCAGTGGCTGGCCATGGGCCTGCTCGCCGCAGCGGCCGGCGCCGGCGCGTTCCGCCGCGTCACCATGGGTGCACTCGTGCTCTCGGTAGCCGGGTTCGCCGCGTTCGTGGCCGGGATCGAGGGTGCTGAGGTGCCCATCGTGGGGTTGGGCGGAGCCGAGCGGCTCTCCTTCGACACCCTCACCCTCTGGACGGCCGGTGCCGGTGTCTTCGTGCTCGCCCGAAGACACGGCCACGTCCCAGACCCGGCACCACGACCGATCGGAGCGCGAGATGCCTGAACAGTCCCGACCACGCCTGGCCATCGGTATTGGTGTCGGCCTCGTCGTACTCGGCGCGGTGCTGGCCCTGGCGTTCGCCGACGTGGAGACCCCTGTGATCGGGCTACGCCAAGCCGGCGTGGTCCTGATCGTCATCGGCGCCATCGACATCGTCGCGGTGCTCGCAGCCCGGAAGCGCTGAAGAAGCCCTCCCACTCACGGTCGACCCGGCCCCGCGCGATTCAGCCTGGCGCACCAGTCGACTCGACCCATTGACCTCCCTGCTTACGTCAGAACCTGACGAGACGACACGGTCCTCGACCTGTCAGAGCATCACGGCGACGGCACACCGGGTTCGGTCGTCTGGGTCCCGGTGGACGACCTCCCGGTTCTCCATGCCGAGCTCGGGCAACGTCGGCACGCTGGCCTGCGACCCGGGATCGACCGCAGGGCACCGGGTGGCCCGACCATGGACGTCACCGACCCGTTCGGCAACGTGCTGCGCCTCTGCCAAGCCAACCGCTGAGACAACGAGCGGCCGCCGTGTGACGTGTTCCGGGCGACGATCGCCCTGCGGGACGCCGGCACGAGCTACGTGGAGGTCCGCAGCACCGCCCGGCTGGTCGCCGAAAGGCGGTCCCCACCTGCCGACCTGACAGCTGCGGTTGTCAGTCGGACACTCTCGGGGTGTCCAGGTCGGGCGCCGGGACTCGAGCCCCGCCATGACCATCAAGAGGCGCCAGATCGAAGGGGCGACGGACCGTGCGCGAGGCGATCCGCCACACCCCGTCACGGCGCTGGTAGTGGTCTTCGTACACCCCTCCACCGACTACCCAGCGACCGTCAGGCAGTTGGACGGTGACCACCACGTCGCACCGCCCCACCGCCTGGTCCAGGTCATCCGTGTCCCGGTCCACGACGTGGTTGGTGGTGGCGTGCTGCATCCTCGAGAACGTGGCCCACTGCCCCCGCACCGCGGCGAGGATCGCCTCAAGGCCATGGAAGCGGTGCTCCTCGTCGTCTTCGAGGTCGTCACCGGCTGCGTCCCACAGCGCCCCGTCCGTCCACACGCCGGCGAAGCGCTCCAGGTCCTCCTGGTCTGCTCCGATGCAGTAGTCAGCTGCCAGTCGATGCAGGGCCAGCTGCGTCTCCACCTGCTCCAGTCGGGCTGCCAAGTCCTCGATCGTCACCACGCGGCCACGCTAGGCGCCTGGTCTCGCGGCGGGCGTGCGCGAGACGCCCGAGTGGCGGGAGCAGTCCCACCAGCCGATCGGATATCGGTGCTGGTCTCGTCGCTCACCCGATAGTCGCGCTCTGATCGAGCAGGTCGATGGTCGTGATGCGTTGGTTGTCGGTCCCGTAGCCGGCGACGGTTGCCGGCTCACCCTCGCCGTCGAACGTTCCGAGGACCCACCCGTCCACGACGACCAGGGGCACCACCTGGCCGCCGACCAGCCGCAGGTCGACGCGGACAGCGTCACCGGCTGACCCTACGAAGATCCCGGTGCTCACTCCTCGGGTGACGGAGGAGACAGAGAACGCCTGATCGGTGATGTCACCTTGCGAGCAGGCAGCGCCCCTCTCCCCGGCGCTCGGGGAGTCACCGAGGCGTGTGAGCGCCGGCACCTGAGAGTGGGAGCGTGGTCTGGCCCCAGGGTGGCGGTCTGATTTGGCCCCACCTGCGGGGGC
>NZ_JBBEOI010000007.1 GCF_037860755.1 Aquipuribacter hungaricus
GGCCGGGGCTGAGGGGGCGGACGCCGTGGCCGGGGCGGACGGAGTGGCCGGGGCGGACGTGCGGGCGCTGGCTGCCGCGCGGGCGGCGGTCCGCGTGACCGGCGTGGTCCCGGACCTGGCCGGGGCGGTCGTCGTCCGGGTGGTCCAGGGCGCGAACGCCGCGGTGGGGTCGGTGCCGTGGGGCCTGGCCGACGCCCTCGCCGCCGTCGTCCCGGGCGTGACGGCGACGGACGCGGACCCGACCGGCAGCCCGGCCGACGTCCTCGGTCTCGCGCCCGGCCGCCCCCTCGTCGTCGCCGCGCGGGACACCCACCGCTCCGCCGACGTCCGGTCCTGGCTGGACGGGGTGCTGGCCGCGCGGCCCGACGCCGTGCTCGTCGACCTCGGCTGGCCCTCGCCGGGGACGCCGGTCCCCGCCGCCGGCGCGCTGGTCCGGGCGCACGGCGCGTCCCCGGTGTCGGCCGCCGCGGTCGCGGCGGCCTTCGTCGCCGGCGGCTGACGCCACGGCATGCAGGCGTCCGGGCGGGGGTACCGACCGGACAGCCAGCGACGACGACCGAGGAGGCGACGTGCCCAAGACGACGAAGGCCGGGACGGCCAGGCAGTCGGAGCTGCCGAGCACGCTCCAGCGCAGCGACGACAAGGCCCAGGAGACGTGGGCGAAGACCTACGACTCCGCCGAGGACACCTACGACGGGGACGACTCCAGGGCCGCCCGCGTCGCGTGGGCCGCGGTCAAGCACACGCACGAGAAGGTCGGCGACCACTGGGAGCCCAAGGAGGGCGGCCGGAAGGGGCCGTCGGACCCGCAGGCGGCCGGCGGCGCAGGCACCGACCGCCCCACCCGCGGCGGTGTCGACGAGAACGCCACCAAGGCCCACCTGCAGGAGCAGGCCAAGCGCCTCGGCGTCCCGGGGAGGTCGCGGATGACCAAGCCCGAGCTCGTCGAGGCGCTGCAGAAGGCCAACGACCGCGAGACCCGCCGGGCGCGCGAGGACTGAGCGCGCACGGCGGGCCGGTGGCCGACGGTCGACCTGGAGGTCAGTTGAGCCGGTGGTCCGACGGGGTCACGAGCCGCAGCCAGCGGTAGCCGTACCCCTCGAGCGGGACCGTCGCGGCCCCGTCGGCGTCGAGCTCGATGCTGCCGGGGGCCAGCAGGTCGACGAGCCGGCCCAGGTGGTCGTCGGAGGCGAAGGAGACCGGCACCTCGACGGCCTCGTCCGCGAAGTTGTGCAGCGCGAGCATCGCCGTGCCCTGGTAGCGCATGACGTGGGCGAGCACGTGGTGCTGCGGCACGTCGAGCACCTCGGCCTCGCCGCGGCCGAGCTCGGGCGACTGCCGGTAGCGCCGCGCCAGGCGCGAGACGAACGTCAGCAGCGAGTCCGGCTGGTCGACCTGCGAGGCGACGTTGACCGCCTGCGGGCCGAAGGCGCCGGTCGTCACGGGGTTCGGCAGCGCCTCGGGCGGCGCGGTGGAGAAGCCGCCGTTGGGGCCGTCGGACCACTGCATCGGCGTGCGGACCGCCTGGCGGGTGTCGGCGGCGAGGTTCTCGCCCATGCCGATCTCCTCGCCGTAGAACAGCACCGGGGTGCCGGGCATGGCGAACAGCAACGAGTAGACCATCCGGATCCGGCGCTGGTCCCCGTCGAGCATCGGGGGCAGCCGGCGCCGCAGCCCGCGCCCGAACAGCTGGTGCTCCTCCTCCGGGCCGAAGGCGTCGAACACCTCCTGGCGCTCGTACCGGCCGAGCTTGTCCAGCGTGAGCTCGTCGTGGTTGCGGACGAACGTCGCCCACTGCGACCGGTCCGCCAGACCGGGGCGCTCCTTGAGCGCGGTGACGATCGGCTGCGCGTCGCCGCGGGCGAGCGACAGGTACATCCGCTGCATCCCGATGAAGTCGAACTGCATGTCGAGCTCGTTGCCCTCGGACCCGCCGAAGTACGTCAGCTGGTCCTCGAAGGGCAGGTTGACCTCGCCGAGCAGGATGGCGTCGCCGCGCCGCGAGGCGACGAACTGGCGCACCTCGCGCAGGAAGTCGTGCGGCTCGGGGAAGCTCTGGAGCTCCTCGGTGCTCAGCCCGTCGGTCTGCAGGAGGAACGGCACGGCGTCCATCCGGAAGCCCGAGATGCCCAGCTCCAGCCAGAAGCCGACGACCTTGAGGATCTCCGCGCGCACCGCCGGGTTGGCGACGTTGAGGTCGGGCTGGTGGGCGTAGAACCGGTGCAGGTACCACTGGCCGCTGGGCTCGTCGAGGGTCCAGATCCCGCCCTCCTCGTCGGGGAAGACGACCTCGGAGGAGGTGTCCGGCGGCGGGTCCGAGCGCCAGACGTAGAAGTCCCGGTACGGGTCGTCCGGCCCCTCGAGCGCCGCCTGGAACCACGGGTGCTCGTTCGAGGTGTGGTTGACGACGAGGTCGACGATGACGCGCATGCCCCGATCACGGGCGGCGCGGACCAGCTCGACGACGTCGCCGTGGTCCCCGAGCCGGCGGTCGACGCCGTAGAAGTCGGTGATGTCGTAGCCGTCGTCCTTCTCGGCCGTCGGGTAGAACGGCATGAGCCACAGGCACGTGACGCCGAGGTCGACGAGGTGGTCCAGGCGCCGGACCAGGCCGACCATGTCGCCCGTGCCGTCGCCGTCGCCGTCCATGAACGTCTCGACGTCCAGGCAGTAGACGACCGCGGTCTTCCACCACAGGTCGGCGGAGGAGGCCGTGGTCGCGCCCGGGCCGGTACCGGGGACGCGGTGCTGCCCCTGGGCGGCCGCGGAGGACCCGGAGCCCGCGCCCTTCGTGCCCCTGCCCGCCGTGCCAGCCGGGCTCACGCGAGGCGCTCGCGCGAGTCCAGCGGGCCCGTGCCCGACGTGGTGCGCGCGGGGGTGACGGGCTCGGCCGGGGTGACGTCGAGCTGCGGGAGGACGTGCTCGCCGTAGGCCTCGAGGAACGGCCGCTGCTCCTGGCCGACGTGGTGCACGGCGATCTCGGCGAACCCGAGGTCGGCGAAGCCCTGCAGCCAGGCCGCGTGCTGGGCGAGGTCGCTGGAGACGAGGACGACCTCGCGGACCTGCTCGTCGCTCACCTGCTCGCCGACCTCGTCGAAGTGCTCGACGGTCTCCAGGTCCCAGCACACCGGGGGCTGGAACACGTTGCCGCGCCACTGGTCGTGGGCGAGCGCCATCGCCTCGTCCTCGGTGGGCGCCCAGGACACGTGGACCTGGAGCCGGACCGGGCCGGCGCCGCCGGCGTCGCGGTAGCTGTCGACCATCGTGCGGAGCTTGTCGTGCGGGGCGTTGGTGGTGACGAGCCCGTCGGCCCACGACGCCACCCAGGCCGCGGTCTCGGGCGTCACGGCAGGCCCGATGAGCGCCGGCGGCACCTCGGGCCGGGTCCACAGCCGGGCGCGGTCCACGGTCACCAGGCCGTCGTGGGTGACCTCCTCGCCGGCGAGCAGGGCACGGATGATCTCCACGCACTCCAGCAGCCGGGCGTTGCGGATGCTCTTGCGGGGCCAGCCCTGGCCGGTGATGTGCTCGTTGGAGTTCTCGCCCGAGCCGAGCGCGACCCACAGCCGCTGCGGGAACATCGACGACAGGGTCGCCATCGCCTGGGCGACGATCGCCGGGTGGTAGCGCTGGCCGGGCGCGTTGACCACGCCGAAGGGCAGCGACGTGCTGGCCATCGCGGCACCGAGCCACGACCAGGCGAACCCGGACTGGCCCTGGCGGACGCTCCACGGCGAGAAGTGGTCGGACGACATCCCCCCCGTGAAGCCGACCTGCTCCGCCAGCTGGACGGCGCGCAGGAGGTCGGAGGGATGGACCTGCTCGTGGGAGGCGTGGAAACCGTAGACAGTCATCGCCAGGGCGGTACCCGGTGCCCCGGCGCCGCGAAACCATGCGCCGGCGGCACCGGGACCCCCCTGGGCGGCCCCTCGCCCGCCAGGCGAGGGGTCAGCCGGTCCGGCGGGCGCGCACGACGACGTCGTGGTGGAGCACCTCGGTGCCGTCCTCGCCCGTGCGGGTCCGGGGCCGCGCCTCGACGACCTCGAGCGACCAGGCCTGCGGGTCCAGGGCGGCGGCGACCTCGGTCTCGGTGGGCATCAGCTGCGGCGGCCGCGGGCCGTGCCCGGGCAGCGCGAGGTCGAGCGGGGAGTGCGCCACCCACAGCAGCGTGCCGCCCGGGGCGACGGCCGCCGCGAGCCCGGCGATCGCCGCGGCGCGGGGCTCCGGCGGCAGGTGGAGGAAGGCCGCCGACACCAGGTCGTAGGCGGCGGGCTCCGGCGCCTGGGCCACCGCGTCCAGGTGGAGGGTGCGGACCCGGTCGCCGACACCGGCCGCCGCGGCGACGGCCTCGACCTTCACCAGGGCGAGCGGCGACAGGTCCGCGGCGGTGACGTCCCAGCCGCGGCGGGCCAGCCAGACCGCGTCGCCGCCCTCGCCGCAGCCGACGTCCAGCGCCCGGCCCGGCTCCAGGTCGGCCACCTCGGCGACGAGCTGCGGGTTGGGGTCGCCGCTCCAGGCGAGGCCCTCGCCGGCGTAGCGCGCGTCCCAGAACTCCTGCCGCATCATCTCCGCGACGACGGCGTCCACGTCCTGCACGCCGTCGGTCCCCGTGCTCCCGCTGCCGTGGTGGTCCTGCCCGTGCGTCTGCGACGTCATGGCCGCATCACAGCCCCGCCCGGCGGTGGGGTCCAGCGGCCGTGCTGTTCCGGCAACGGCGCCGGCGGGGGGCGGCAGGTGGTGGGACTGGACACCCGTCCAGGCTGGACAGGTGTCCAGCCCACCACCACGGTCAGGCGCTCGGGGCGGGGTGCACGTGGGCCACGACCGCGGCGGGCTCGCCGTCCGCGGACGCGACCAGGGACACCTGCACCTCGACGTGGACGGGCCTGCCGTCGTGGCCGACGTACCGCTTGCGGACGGGGGCCTCGGGCGACTTGCCCTCGCGGTGCTGGCCCAGGTGGACCTCGTCGACCGCGCGGTCCTCGGGCCAGGTGATCTCCTCGACGCGGAGCCCGACCAGGGTGTGGGCCTCGCGGCCGAGCATCGTGGCGAACGCGGCGTTGACACGCTGGATGGTGCCGTCGAGCCCGGACAGCGCCATGCCGGTGGGGGCGCCGTCGAAGACGAGCCGGAACGTCTCCTCGGCCTCCCGGAGCCGGTGCTGCGCCTCGACCACCGTGGTGACGTCACGGCAGCGCAGCAGCAGGGCGGCGTCCATCCCGGGAGCCCGCTCGGGACCGCCGGCGGGCCGCACCGACACCCAGCGGCGTGCGCCGTCGACGTGCGGCATCCGCACCGTGCCGCCCGCGTGGGCTGGGCCCATGACGCAGCGGCCGGCGACGGTGACGACGGGTCGGTCGGCCTCGTCGACGAGGTCGCCGAAGGGGCGCCCGACCACGTCGGAGGGCAGGAACCCCAGCACGTCGAAGGCACGGGTGGACACGTAGACGACCCGCCCCTCGCGGTCGACGGCGACGACGAACTCGTCCGACCCGCGCTCCTCGGGGTGCGGCGGCCGCGGGCGCAGCGCCCGCAGCGTGCCCGTCGTGGCGTCGGCGCCCACCCCGGCGGCCGGGCGCCCGAAGCACCAGCCCTGGCCGGTGTCGGCGCCGAGCCCGGTGAGGCGGACCGCCTCGACCTCCTCCTCCACGCCCTCCATGCAGACCCGCAGGCCGAGGCCGTGGCAGACCTCGACGAGCAGGCGGAGGACGAGCGCGTCGGCGACGGTGCCGGAGGACGCGCTGACGAGCGAGCGGTCGACCTTGACGGTGTCCAGCGGCAGCTCGCGCAGCAGGGTGAGGGACGACCGGCCGGCGCCGAAGTCGTCGAGCGCCACCCGGATGCCCCGGCCGCGCAGGCTGTGCAGCACGGCGGCGGTGCGGGGAAGGTCGTCGACCCCGGCGGCCTCGGTGATCTCCAGGACGAGCCGGTCCGCGGGCAGCCCGGCCGCGGTGAGGGCGTCGATGACGTCGGTCTCGAAACCCGGGTCGACCAGCTGCAGCGGCGACACGTTGACCGACACCGACGGCGCCACCCGGCCGACCGCCGCCCAGGTCGCGGCCTGCACGCACGCCGCCCGCAGCGCCCACCGGCCCAGCTCGAGGATGAGGCCGCCGGCCTCGGCCACAGGGACGAACCGGTCGGGTGGCACGGTGCCCAGCACCCCGTCGTCCCAGCGCGCCAGCGCCTCGAGCTCGACCACGGCGCCGGTGGTGAGGTCGACGATCGGTTGGTAGACCAGGTGGAGCCGGCTGCTGGTGCTGCCGTCCAGCGCCTCGCGCAGCCGCCGCTCGATGGTGTGCCGGCTGGGCCGGTCGTCGGTGGCGGCCTCGGCGACGCGGCGGGCCTCCTCGAAGGTCCGCACCGTGCCCCGGCCCTGGTCCTTGGCCAGGTACATGGCGGCGTCGGCCTCGGCGAGCATGGCTGCGAGCGCGTCCTCGCCCCGGCCGGCCGCGCGGTGCGTGACGCCGACCGAGGCGCCGACGTGCACGGTCGCCTCGCCGGTCTGCGCGCCGTCCGGCCCACGCAGCGGGACGGTGAACGGCGCCGCGGCCGCTGCCACGACGCGCCCGGCCAGGGCCAGCAGCGCCCCGTCGCCGACGTCGGTGGGGACGAGCACGGCGAACTCGTCGCCGCCGAGGCGCAGCACCACGTCCTCCGAGCGGCAGCAGCGGCGCATCCGGGCGGCGAACTCGACGAGGACCGCGTCCCCGGCGCCGTGGCCGTAGCTGTCGTTGACGTCCTTGAAGCGGTCGAGGTCGACGTAGAGCAGGGCGGCCGGGGTCGACGGGGCGCGCCGGTCGAGCAGGTTCATGAGGTGCAGCCGGTTGGGCAGGCCGGTCAGGGGGTCCAGGACGGACTGCCGCGCGAAGGTGCGCGAGAGGCTCTCGAACAGCCGGCGCACCGGGACGACCCCGGGCCGGCCGTGGTCGTCGACGCACACCACGGCCTCCAGCGACGCGGTGGCGTCCCGGCCGAGCACGGTCGCCGCGGCCTGGTCGACCGGCGTGGTGGAGGGCAGGACGACGGACGTCGGCAGCTCGACCTGCGAGAGCAGGGTCCGCCGGTGGAGCCGGAGACCCGGCCACGGCCGCTCGCGCCGCAGGTGGTCCAGGTGCAGCCGGTCGACCAGGTGGAACGCGTCCCCGGCCTCGAGCACGACGTGGCGCAGCCCCGGGTCGTCGTCGAACAGCCGCTCCACCCGCTGCAGCGGGTCCGAGGCGAGCACGACGACGGCCGGCTCCGCCAGGTCGGCCAGCACCTGCACGGGCGTCCGCCAGCTCGCGGGGTCGGCGGCGCCGCGGCTCGCGTGGTCGGCAGCGACCACTGGCGGCACCCCCCTCGGCGGTCGACCGGTCAGGGGGCAAGGCAACCACGTCCGGGGGCGCCGGGTCACCGTCTTCAGCGCCCGGCCGCGATGTCGCACCCCGCTCCTACGGTCCTGGCCATGACGACGAGCGAACCGACCACCGCCCAGGAGACCGACCGCGAGCGCGCCGACCTGCTGGAGTCGTTGCGGGCGCACCGCGCCTTCCTCCGCCACACCGTGCAGGGGCTGACCGACGAGCAGGCCCGGCTGCGGCCCGTCCCGAGCAGCGAGCTGTCGCTGGGCGGGCTCGTCAAGCACGTGCTGCTCACGGAGCGCCAGTGGGTCGACTTCGTCCTCGACGGTCCCGCGGTCATGGCGGCCACCCACGAGAGCTGGGCCGAGCGGGCCGACGGCTTCGTGCTCCGCCGGGACGAGAAGCTCGAGGGCGTCCTCGCCGCCTACGCGGAGGTGGCCCGCCGCACGGACGAGCTCGTGCTGTCGCTCCCGGACCTCGACGCGGCGCAGCCCCTGCCCGAGGCGCCGTGGTTCGAGACCGGCGCGACGCGGTCCGCCCGACGCGTCCTCGTCCACATCGTCGGCGAGACCGCCCAGCACGCCGGGCACGCGGACATCCTGCGGGAGGCGGTCGACGGGCAGAAGACGATGGGGTGAGAACACCGAGGGGGCTGGCGGTGGGACTCGAACCCACAACCGCCCGATTACAAGTGACACGTAGATGTGGCGGGCGTGTGGCTGGTGTTTGACTCCACCCCGGCCGGGGTCAAGTCCAGTTCACCATCGGGCCGCCTCCGCGCCTGTCTGGTTAGCAAGGCGTTAGCAGTGGGCAGGGCGAGTAAGAGCTCGCGCCTACCCAGGGGCCGAGGGCTGCGAGAACAGTCGAGGTCGACGCGCCAACTCGCGCGACAGCATCAGAGTCGTCGCCGTCAAGTGCCCCCGGCGGAGGCCAGCAACGCCGAACCTGGTCGGGGATGGTCCGTGCCGGGTTACTTCGCCTCCGGGCGGACCGCCAGCGCGGCGCTTGAGACTCCCTGATCAGCGTGCCCGCACGGGAGGAGGCCGGGGGTCGGTCGACATCACGATGCCCGAGGCTCCACCGAAGGGGTGGCGGGGAGAGCCGGGGGTTCAAGTCACACAGCCTGCAGCCGATCCCTTCCCCTCAGACGCCGTGGTCAGACGCGCAGCGCCCTCACCGGGAGGAACCCCTTGATCTTGAAGACTCTGGCGGAGCCGACGTTCCTTCTCCGGGTGACGCTTAGGGGGCCCTTCGTACCTGCGGTGGGTAGGACCACTCGCCGTCTTCGCCAAGATCCTTACGTAGGGGACGGCGGGACCACCATGGTCCAGGGATGCAGGCCGTGAGCTCGCTGGATCAGACCATCATCGGCCTCGTGCCGTCGTTGTCAAGGAGCCTTGCGGCCCAGTTCAACGTGTTTCGCGTCATGCGCCACGGCACCCACGAGAAGCAGTTGTCGAACGTCTTCGCCTGGCTCCTGGACGCCGACGCGACGCATGAGCTGGGGGACCGCGGCCAGCGCATCTTTCTCGAGTTGGTCAACAACTCCTCACCCATCGGAACGGCGCTCCCGACCTCGGGCTACACAGTCACTCAGGAGGTCAACACCCTCGGGCCACAGTTGCCGGGCAAGGACATCGCCGACATCGTGCTGACCGGTCCGGACGCGTGTGTGGTGATCGAGAACTACGGCACGTCTGACGGCCACGACCACGACTACTACAGCTACCTGGAGCACGGGAGACTTCGTGCTAAGAACGCCGTGGTCGTCCTTCTCTGCGCGAGGCACGAACCCCACCTGCAAACGGCGGGCTGGGACGAGGCGACAGTCGTCACCTACGGCGATCTGCTGAGTGGACTCCAGAGCGCGGTTCATGATGACCGCGGGTGGAAGCGCAACCATCCGCAGCAGCACTCTTCCCTTGACCAGTTGTTCCAGCACTTCCTGAAAGGGCCCGCTGCCTTGGACCTCGACGACCGTATCGCCTTCCTCACCACCATGTGCGAGACCGGGGAGTCCGCGCGCTACGGCTATCGGCCGCAGGACGTTGCCGCGCAGGAGTTCGCGGAGCTCGTAGCACAGCACGCCAGGCGGCAGTTCGACGAGGGGCGCCAGGCCCTCTCGGAACTCAAGCGCTCGTTGAAGACTTTCGCTCAGACGACCCTCTCCGACCAGCTGAGCGAACGCGTGTCCTCGGGTCGCGTGGTCAAGGTCGAAGCGCGCTTCTCCGGCCAGTGGGAGTGGGGGGTAGCCCTGCGGCGCGCTGATTCCTCTCCGACCCTTTTCATCGTGTTCGGTCCTACCGTCGTCGCCGAGAACGCGCTCGTCCCCGTGCCCCTGGAGGCGCCGGACTTCAAGAAGTTGTTCGTCGTTCGGCAGGCACCCACCGGTAGCGGCCTCGACTGCATCCTTCAGACAGAGGTGCTCCTCACCGAGGTCTTTGACGGACTGCCGCGTGAGGACGTGCGGCTGCGCGACGCGCTCCTCGAGCTCATCGCCCTGGACTGAGTGGCTCACAGTGGCTGGGGCAAGCTCGACGTCAACGCCACCCCAGTCACGGATGACCACGCCCTCGCAGACCGCCCGAACAAGCCCGATGCGAGCGCGCTGCGGACCAGGTGCGGACCACCTCGGCTTGATCGCCCCTTGGACCGACCCATACCGTTCCCGAGAGCGAATGAACTGCCGCGTTGCCGTGGAGCCACCTAAGGAAGTCGAACCCTTGACCTTCGCATTACGAGGTCAACCCGTTGGTATTGATTAGGGCCACCGTTTCATCCTCACCAGTCCGGATACTCGTGGTCCTTCTGGTTCCCGAGTGGGTGCCTCGGTCGCAGTGCGGACTCGCTGCGGACCACCGACCTGCTGGCCGGGGACAACGCGACCGGGCTAGGCGTGGCCAATAGGGGCACGGTGGACGACGGCGCCTAGGGCCCCACAGCGGGCGACGTCTTCCTCACGCCGGAACCTTGATCGGCAGTGGCGCCTTAGACGCGTCGTCGACCCGGCCCAAGTAGATGTCCGACGATCCAATACGCGTGCAGACGTCCCCGTCGGCGTCGATCCAGAGTCGTCCCCCCTCAGGTCGAATCCGCAGGAAACTTTCCACCAGCTCCGCTTCGCGCTTTGGACCCACCCGATCGCCGAGCGTGCCTTCACGCCCCCTGGGCCGGCAGATTTTCTTGCGGAGGGTAGAAAGCACCCATACGTCTTCGCCACGGAGGTAGGGCCACACATCCCCGGGCCGCAGGAGCTCGTCAGAACCCGAAAACTGATTGCCTGGGACTACAACGTTTCTTCCGTTTCGGATTCTAACGAACTCGTCAATCTGTTGCTGCAGCCACTTCCGCCTCTTTGCGAAGTTGAGCCATCGCGCACCCAGCGATTGCAGTGCGCTAATCATTTGTTGACTTTCATCATCGAGCCGAGACACCTCGTCCGCATAGGCTTTCGTGCGGATGAGAGACTTGTACGCGGCCATGTGCCTCTTCAGATCTGCCGCCGACCCTTCGCCATCCACCACGTGGTGCTCTGGGACTCCCAGGCCATCAAACAATTCGATGACTTCGGAGGTCATGTCCTCCATCGACGCCGCGGCTTCTCGGGCGGTCTTGACGAGCTCCAACGCATCTGGAGCAAGCCCTCCGTCGATTCCGTCAAGTTGTGCCTTGAAGTCGCTGGACGTTCCCGCTAGCCCAATTGCGACGGCGTACAGTCGGGCGAAAGTTTCGGCAAGGAGAGGGGTGAGGGTATATCCACGCGCCTGTTCGACAGCCAATTCTCCGGCCGTCTCATCAAGTATGACCTGGTGCCGCTCACGAATCTCGTTCTCCTGCTGAAGTCGCACGATCGAGGACTGGGCGGCCTCAAGTCGTCCGACAAGCACAAGCCGCTCTTGCTCGACGCCCGAGTACGAGGCAAGCTCCGCGTCCAAAGCCGCGGCTCGGTCTTGAACCCGCTCCAGCTCTTCTTCGGCAGCGATTGCCCGGGCGCGCTCACGATCCTTCTCAGCGTCAAGCGCCCTTTGCCTTTCCACTAGGCGTGCGACCTCTGCCACGGATAGTTGGACAATTGCTTCACCAGAGAGCAGAAGTTGCAGTTGCTCACTAGTAGCCTGGACTTCGAGCCGACAGGGGAGGCGAAGCGTGTTCGCCAGGCGACTGAGGGTTGCCAGGCCCGCAGCACACGACCTAGGCATGGCCTCTTCTGAACCCATGTCATAGTGGGCGAGGCGATTGCGTAAGCTTAGCGCCTCTCCCAATTTATGCTTGCTCGAGACCTGCCATCCCGGAAACGCCGCTCTAGCCGGCGAAGCAGGATTCAATAGTTCCTTAAGCCAAAAGGCTGGGTCTTGCACAACCCCACTCGAAGCTTGCACCCCGTCGGACCACGTCTCGCCGACGGCTCGGTGCATCTGTGGGGCGCATCTGGACGCTAAGTCCTGACCGACAATTCGCAATATGGCGTCCAGCGCGCCCCGAAGGCTGTCCACGTGTAGATCGCTGGGCACGCGGATCCTGAGCTCGTGCTGCTCTGGTAGTTCGGTCACGTCATCGTCCGTCGACGCCTCGTCGGAGGCCATTGAGCGTGCACGGCCCTCTCCGCCTACTCGGCCTAGCAACAGACCCGATCAGCCGTACAGGTCGCCTCGGGTTGGCTCGTCTAGACAGGTGGGCCTGAACCTGGCTACCGTGTAGCAGGGGCGGAGGTCGCGCGGCTGACCTGCCGTCGCCATTCTCTCCCAGGCCATTCGGATAACGGGTATGACCGCTGTCCACAGACCGTCGTGTCGCTCACACGGAGAGCGACGTGGTCGCTACCGTCGAACCCGCCCACATGGGTGCAAGTCACGTCGGTTCGTCTCTGCCATCCCACCCGCCCGGTGGACCAGGGTCGTAGTGGCTCGGGGGATCCACCGGTCTGACCTCGTTTGAGGAGACCTGTCATGAACTCTGTACTTCCCGCTCTGCTCGCCGCGCCAGCCTCGGCCGCTCCGGTCAACGTGGACGGCATCCAGTCGCTGCTGCTGCAGCTGCTCGGCGTCGGCCTCGTGGTGGTCGCGATCATCGTGCTGTTCGGTGTGAAGCGCTCGAGCATCGGCGACGCGCTCGGCACCTTCGCCATCGTCATCATCGCGCTGCTCATCGCCGGCATCAGCGTCCCGCTCATCACCGGCACCAGCGACGACGTCCTGAACTGGCTGCTCGCGTGAGGCAGCCGTGCTGATCAGCAACGACGACGCCATCTGGCGATACCAGCCACGCCTGATCGACCTGCGCGGCTGGACCGTCATCGGCCAGCCCCGGTACAGCGTCCTGGCCATCGGCGCCGCCGTCACCTTCCTCGTCTCGATCCCGCTGCTACCCGTCTTCGGCCTGTGGCCGGGAGGGCTCTACGCCTTGGCTACGGGGTTCGTCGTCGGCTACCTGCTCGCCCCGCACTTCACCGCCGAACGCCCGCTTATCTCGTGGCTCGCCTATGCACGCGGCGAGGTGCGAGCTGCTCGCCACTGGCTCCGCTGCCGCCACACCGCGCGCAGAGCCGCACCGCGCACGCACGTCTTCCCGGGGGACTGACATGACCGCAACCACACGGCTGCTCCGCCGCCGCGCTGGCGCCACCCGGCGCCCCAGGCCACAGCCGTTCGCACGGCTCCTGGGTGCTCCCGTCGCCGGCGGTGGTGTCGACTTCCCGCCGCTGCCGCTCGCACTGCGCGGGATCGAAGGCTGCATCTCGATCACCCGGAACGGGCTGCGTGCCTGGTACCGGCTAGGACCACAGCAGTGGTCGTGGCAGGGCGACGACCGGCGCGAGAACCTCATCCGGCAGATCGGCGACACGTACTCCGCCCTCGCGGGCCGAAACCTCCACATCCGGACCGTCCAGCGCCCTTACCCGATCCACCAGTGGGCGAAGGCGCTGGCCGAGGACACCCCCCACCCGTCGAGCCGCGACGACTGGGGGCAGCACCTCGTCGACGTGCAGCGCCACCTGCGCGGGTCGACGTTCTCTGACACCGAGACTTACGTCGGCGTCAGCCTCACCCCCGCCCACCGCGGCGACCGCATCACCGCCCGCACCCGCGCGAAGGTCGACGCCGACCTGGTCCGCGTCGACGCGCTCATGGCCTTCCCCGGCCTTGACGCCGTGCAGGCTGAGCAGCACGAGGTCGAGTGGCTCGTCCACCGCAGCCTGGGCCTGGGGCTCCCGCAGCCGCACACCGTCGTCGACGGCATGACCGTCCCGGTCGAGACGTCCGACCTGACCATGTTCACCGGCACCCTCGACGTCGACCCGTCCCCCGGCAAGCCCTACGTCCGCTTAGTCGCCCGCCCCCAGCGCACGGGCGACGCCATCCCGCTCGAGCGGTACGCCACCGTCCTCACCGTCGGGCGGATGGAGAACCTGATCATCCCTCAGACCCACCTGCCGTGGATGGCCTACGCCGACTCCCTGCCCTTCCCCGTCGAGTGGTCCGCTCAGGTTCGGCTGCTCTCCGGCCGCGAGGCCGCGACTGCGATGCAGACCCGGATCGACCAGGTCGTCGATCAGGAGCAGCAGTACATCGCCAGCAGCTCCGTCGAGGTCCCGCCGGCCCTGCGCCGCACCGGGGAGCAGGCACGCGCGACCGCCGACGAGATCGCCGACGGCGGCGCCCACGCCGTGGCCCGGGTCGACGGCCGTTTCCACACCGGCGTC
This sequence comes from Aquipuribacter hungaricus, assembly GCF_037860755.1. Classification (NCBI taxonomy): domain Bacteria; kingdom Bacillati; phylum Actinomycetota; class Actinomycetes; order Micrococcales; family Intrasporangiaceae; genus Aquipuribacter; species Aquipuribacter hungaricus. Next base: position 14,044 of record NZ_JBBEOI010000007.1, read on the forward strand.
ACCGCCTCCTCACCCGCCGAGCTCGAGGACCGCGTCAACACCGTCCTCAACCGCTACCGCGAGTACCGCATCGAGCTCCACCGCGACCCCGACCAGCACGGCCTGCACCGCGAGTTCGTCCCCGGCGAACCAGCCGCATCCAGCGCCCACCGCCGCCGCGGCAAGACCGAGCTCCTCGCCGGCGCCCTGCCCCACCTTTCCAGCACGGTCGGCACCCGCGACGGCTCCTACATCGGCTACACCGTCGGCACCTCCCGCCGCGCGGTCGCGTGGAACCTGCACCACGCGATGGAGGTCCGCGAACGGTCCGGGTTCACCCCCGTCATCGGCGGGCTCGGGTCCGGCAAGTCCGTCGTCGTCGGCTCGCTGGCCTACGACGCCACCCTCCGCGGGATTAGCACCACCATCTTCGACCCGTCCGGCCCGCTGGCCCGGCTCACCCGTATCCCTCAGATCGCCGACGTCTCCCAGCACATCGACCTGCTCCGCTCCGCCCCCGGCACCCTCTCGCCGTACACGGCGGTCCCCGAACCAGAACGGGCCAACCTCGTGGACGACGAGAGGCTCATCGGCCTCACCGGCGCCGAGTACGAGGCGATGCTCGACGAGGTCTACACCGACGCCCGGCACCTGGCCCAGCGTCGCCGGCTGCAGCTGGCCACCGACACCCTGCGTCTGCTTCTCCCGCCGGAGATCCGCCGTGCCCCGGGACGCCAGCCTCATCGTCCGCTCCGCGGTCCGCGCCGTCGGCGGCCAACACACCGCCTCACTCATGAGCGTGCTGCAGGAGATCAAGCGCGACCCCCGCGACGCGGACCACGAGATCTACGACGTCCTCACCGACATGTCCGAGTTCCCCTCAGCCCGACTGTTCTTCGAGGTCGGCTACCTCGCCGAGAACCGCGCCGCCCGCGCTGCCCACGGCGCACCTGAGCCGACGCTGCTGGTTTTCACCCTCGGCGGGCTCACCCTCCCGGAGCCGGACGCGGAGGAGACGAACTGGAGCGAGGACGAACGGATCAGCGTCCCCCTGCTCAGCCTCGCCGCCAACTACGCCTCCCGACGGGTCTACGGCCGACGCATGGGCGAACGGAAGGTCGTCGTCATCGACGAGGCCCACGCCCTGCGCCGCACCCCCGCCGGCCGCGCCCTGGTCGAACGATTTGCCCGCGACTCGCGCAAGTGGAACACCCGCGTCCTCGCCGCCTCCCAGAAGCCCAGCGACCTGCTCAGCCTCGAGGCCGGCGGCCTCATCGACGAGTGCGTCATCGGCGGCATCGAAGACCCCGCCGGAGCCGCCGGCGCGCTCCAGCTCGCCCGCATCCCCACCGGCCTCGGCTACGAACGCGCCGTCGCCACCCTCGCCCTCGGCGGACTCCGCCCGAACGTCGGCCGCGGCCGCACCGGGGCGCGTGACTTCATCCTGCGTGACGCCGACGGCTACACCGAACGTGTCCGCTGGGACCTCGGCCACCTCCAGCACGTCCTCGACGCCCTCGACACCACCGCCGTCGGCAACCCCACCACCGCACCCACAGAAGCCCAGCTCGTCGAGCAGCGCACCGGCAGGCGGGCCCTGCACACCGTCGAGGCCGCGCCCACCGTGGACCTGCGCCCTGCCGTCGCCGTTACGGAGTTGGACGCCGACGCCGACGCCGTGGACTGGAGCATCGCGTGAGCCACCGGCCGGTCGTGTCCCGGGTGCTCGCAGTCCTGGGGATGCTCGTCGTCGCAATCCTCTTTGGGGCAGCGCCAGCGTCCGCCGCGGTCCCCATGCTTCCCATCCCCGGGCTGCCGTCGTGCCAGAACCCGCCCGTACCGCAGTCCCCCGACCGCGGGTTCAGCGGCTTCATCACCCCCCGCCCGACCGACCCGCCACCGCTCGAGGCCGACCCGTTCGCCGAAGGCGCCACGACCGGTGTCTACGAGACGACCGGCCTCGCCGGCTACCGCTGGTCGATGTACGTCGACTCCTGCGTCCCCGGCCCCGGCCAGGCCACCAACTCCGCCCTCACCTCGACCGCCAACAGCATCATGGCCTGGCCCGTCCTGGCCGTCGGGTTCGTCGCCACCCTCGCCGACGTCGTCTACAACCAGACCTGGCTCGACCAGCTCGACGCCCCCGTCGGCTACGTCTCCAACGCCCTGTACGAGGGCTTCACGCAGCCGTTCTTCCCCGTCCTCGCCGTCGCCGTCGGCGTGGTCATGATCGTCAGCATCCGCCGGGCACGGCTGTCCGCCGCCATCAGCACCGGCACCCTCGTCCTCGTCGCCGCCACGCTGGCCGCGTTCGCCGCCAACTACCCCACCCGGGTCGCCGACCTCACCGACTCCGTAACCTCGGGGGCCATCACGTCGGTGAACCGCGCCATCGTCGGGACCGAGGGCGCCGACCCGAGCGCCGCCACCGTCCGGCCGCTCGTCGACGCAATCCTTTACGACCGCTGGGTCGCCGGGACGTTGGGCGACACCACCTCTTCCACCGCCCGCGAGTACGGCCCCGTCCTCTTCACCGCCTCCACCCTGACCTGGGCCGAGACCGACGTCGTCCGCACCGACCCCAACGGCGCTGGCGCCGAGCTCATCGAGGCCAAGCAGGACCAGTGGCGCGAGGCCGCCGAGGCGATCAAGGCCAGCGACCCCGACGCCTACGAGTACCTCACCGGCGCCCGCAGCCTGGACCGGATCGGGCACGCCATCGTCGCTTTCGCCCTCATGGGCATCCTGCCCATCCTCGTCATGAGCCTCGTCCTCGTGGCCATGAGCTACCTGATCATCCGGCTCGTCGTCATGTTCCTGCCCCTCGTCGCGCTCATCGCCCTGCTGCTGCGCGGCACCCTGCGCGGGGTCCTCAGCCTCTGCGCCGCTGCGCTGATCAACAGCATCGTGTTCGCCGTCGGCGCCGCGGTCACCGCTTACCTCTACGGGGTCTTCTTGTCCCCGGACACGGGCCTGCCTGCCCTGCTCGGCATCCTGCTCGCGTTCCTCGTCGGCATCGCGATGTGGATCATCCTCAGCCCCTACCGGCGCCTGACGACCATGGTCCGCGGCACCGACGCCGTGAAGACCACCCGCGCCGAGTACGCCCGCACCAAGCGCGGCGCCACCAGCTTCGTCAGCCGCGCCGGCACCGTCGCCCTCGGCGTCTTCGCCGGCAACCGCGCCACCGCAGCCGCCGAACAAGCCACCACGCCCGGCAACACGCCCACCGTCCCCTTCGAGCCCTACCGCTACGGGCCCGGCGAGATCCGACCCGAGCACGTCGCCGCGCCCGCGTACGACGAGCGAGCCGTCGACCGCAGCGGTCCCCCGGCCGAGCTCCCCGGTCCGGCTCCGGCACCCGCTCTGACAGGCCCACGCTCCGCTATGCCCCGGCCGCTGCCCGGCCCCCGCCGCGCCGTCGTCCCCGAATCGGCCTCAAGGTCTGCTCGAGGTCCTGCCGAGCCTGACGACGTCGACCCCCGGACATCGGACCGGCGGCCTGAGATGGCACCGCTGCTGGACTTCGATCCGGTGGTCGTGGACGGCCGTAGCGTCGCCGTCATCCACACCCTCGACGGCCCCGTCGTCGACCTTGCCGACACCGACCGTGCGGTCGTCGCCGGCGAGGTCACCTCCGCCACCTCCCAGGCACGTTGATGCTTGCCGCACGGGGACCGCGCCTCGCCGCAGCCGTCGTCTTGGGCGCTGGTGCCCTCACGGCAGTCCTGCTCGGCAGATCAACCAACGACCCCCAGGCAGTGCCAGCGCTCCCACCGGCCGCCCCCAGCGACGCCCCGCTCGCGACGCCTGAGTCCGAGACTGATCCCGCACCTAACCCAAGCGCGTCCACCGGTGCAGGTAGCCCCGAAGCCACCGAGCCGGAGATCGTCGCGGCCGACGCCGTGGTCGCCTGGCAGCAACAAGACCTGGCCGCCCGGTCGAACGGCCTGGCCACGACAGCCACACCTGCCTATCAGCAGGCAGCAGCGGACATCGAACCTTCCCGAGTTCCCACCTCGCCCCTCACGGAGACCAGCCTCCGCGTCGAGGCCGACGGCCAGGCCCTCGTCGACGTCCAGCTTGAGGACGGCACCGCGCTAGTCGCCCTCCTTGTGCAGGACGAGACGGGCTGGCTGCTCGACGACCTGCAGCCCGTCGACGGGCCCGACGCCGCCGGAGCCCCCTGATGTGGGAAGCCCTCGCGCTTCGCGCCGCCGGTGCCGTGCCGTGGAAGAAGCTCGTCGCGGTGGCCCTGGCCGTCCCGCTGCTGCTCGGCCTTAGCGTCGGCTCCGCGCTCATGAGCTCCACGCTCGAGGAAGAGGCCACCGACGTCCGAGGCGAATGCACTGTCACCATCAACCCGACCGGGCTCTCCATCGCCGGCCTCGACCAGACCCAGCTCCAGCACGCCGCCACAATCGTGGAGGTCGGCCGGCAGAAGGGCATACCCGAGCAGGGCATCCGCGTCGCCTTGGCTGTCGCCGCGCAGGAGTCCAAGTTCCGTAACTACGCCAACGACGGCACCGGCCAGCTCCGCCCCGACCAGCGCGACGTCTCGCGCTCCCTGAACTACCCTCACGACGCCGTCGGCCGCGACCACGGCAGCGTCAACGTCTTTCAGCAGCAGTACCCCTGGTGGGGCACCCTCGACGAGCTGATGGACCCCAGCTACGCCGCCGGCAAGTTCTACGACACCCTCGTCCAGGTCCCCGGCTGGCAGCAGATGCCCCTCACCATCGCCGCGCAGAAGGTGCAGCGCTCCGCCTTCCCCAACGCCTACGCCCGCTGGGAGCCGCTGGCGGGCGAGATCTTCACCGCGCTGAGCAGTACCACCGTCCCGGCCGCGCAGCCTCCCAGCCCGGCTGCGTCTCCGGACCCGGAGCCCCGCGGTGTCCAGCCAGCTGCTGGCGCTGCCGTGGACCCGTGTGCGACTCGCGCCATCCCGGCCGACTTCGCCGCGCTACCCGGGGAGGACGTCGGTCAGGTGGCCGTCAACGCGGCTGCGCAGTGGATCGGCACGCCCTACTCCTGGGGAGGGGGCACGATCTCCGGTCCCTCGGAGGGCTTCGCCCAGGGCGCAGGGATCGTCGGCTTCGACTGCTCCGGACTCATCCTGCACGCCTGGTATCAGGCCGCCGGCATTCGTCTGCCGCACAGCTCCGTCGCCATCGAGGCCATGGGCACGCGCGTCGACCCGTCCCAGGCTCAAGCGGGTGACGTGCTGTCCTTCGCCATCGGGGGCAGCCGGGTCAGCCACGACGGCCTCTTCGACGGCCGCGGCGGCATGGTCCACGCACCTCGCACCGGCAAGACCGTCGAGTACGTACCCGACGTGCTCAACCACCCGTACTGGTCAACCGTCCTTGTCAGCGTCACGCGCCCACCGCTCCCCGCCGACGACGGTGCATCAGCCGGGGCTTCGCGACTGCCCGCCGAGCGTCCTACGGTCGCCTCATGACCACCGAACCGGTCTACCCGGACGTCGCATCGAACGGAGACCTGGTCGTGCCCGTCCGCCCACCTGAGGCACGCGAGGCCGTGGCGGTGAGAGGCTACGACGGACGCGTCCTTGGACAGCGAGTAGTGGTATTGCAACCCACTGCGTGGGTATTCGACCTGCGGGCGACCAGTGAACGCTACGAGGACCCATCCGGTCGCCAAGTGGTCGACGTCGCCCAGGAAGCCGACTACTACCTGAACGGCATCCAGGCGGTACACACAACCCTTAACGCCTCACTTGTCTTCGTCGAACGCCCTGCTTCGAGTGCGGGCAGCGGGTCTGAAAGCAGGGCGCGAAGCGGCGGACACAATGATGGGTGACCTCCCGGCGCCACGGCACAGGGTTAACCTCAGTGAATAAGCCTAGCGACTGGGGTCTCCTGGCCCTCGACTTGAACGAGAGCCGGTCGTGAAGTTTCGAGGTCGACGTCGCCTACTCCAGCGGCACCGCCGTGACGCTGCTTACGGGGACAACCTCACCAGTCCCGCTCAGGGATTCTTCCGGGACGCCCGCAATTGGAATGGCTTGGAGCCCGTTGAGCTAGCGAAAGCATACATAACCAACTACGTCGACAGTGGCCTACTCGACAGAGTGGGCAGTGAACGCGTGAGAGGTGGGGACGGCGCCTTTCACCTTTCGGTCATTTCCGATCAAGCCTCCATAGAGCTGCTGGCGAAACGCGGACCGCTGGTATCCGACCGCCTTGTAATCTCTCACTCCGCGCCTAGCGACGGATCTCCGTCTCTTGCAGACCGGGTTAGCCGGCGCGAGCATCCGCCCCGACTGGTCTCACAGTGGCGGGACGGCGCCCTATTCGGCACGACGGAAGAGGTCTACGCCTATTGTGGTGGTCTAGCGAATCTAGGTATCTTCTTGAAGGACGCCGCGCCCATCTTGGAAGCCGGCCTCGTCACATACCTCCCCCGCGTTGAGAGGCACGTCGCGCGCTCCGAGCCAGGCAGTTCTATATGGCCCTCGCCTCCTGACGTGCTTAGTGAGACGGATCTTCTTGCAGATCTTGTGGTTACCAATGGCAGAGTCGTTGACATTGTTCAAGACGCCTATAAGGCTCGTTTGCTGCAGCCGCTGTTAATGCTGGACCTTCCGTGCATCGAGGGGACCAGCCTTCGCGATTATTGCACGATCCTGGTCCAGGAGGCTAACGCGCTCGACTCGCTGCAGCATTACTTACGTCCGAAACTGATGGCAGTCACAGCGAGCGGTGATCCGAACGAATACAACGCGCAACTCGCCCTATTGTCGAATGAGATCTCCGATGGAGTCCGTCTACTCCAGAGCGAGCTGCGTAAAGCCTCCCGCGTCAACGCCGTGCAAGCGTCGGGCGGAAGCCTGGCTGTGTGCACAGCGGCACTCGTAGCTCTGGATGTAGCCGCCTTGGCGGACGCGGCGAGTGTGGTCGGTGTCGGTGGCGGAATCTGGGCGCTGGTGACTGCTGTACAAAACCGCTTGGAGGGGCGAGCGGACGTTCGCGAGCGACCGCACTACTTGTTTTGGCTTTTGGACAAGCAAGCGCGACCCGCATAACTCACTGTCGGTGCTGCTGTCCTGCTCCTGGCAACGTGCTGCTGTGGCCGATCTGCCCGAACGGACGAGTCGTTCGTCGTCTCCCGTCGCCTCACTGCGCAGAGCGAGGCGGTTGCCCTCGGCCGAGTCGGGCGGCCCTGTGGAGCATCCGTGCCTACCGCACCGCCGCATCCCCGCTCCACCGTGCCGTCCTCGAAGAGGCGAACGCCCCTTCGCTGCGGTGTGAGCGAACCGCCAGACTGCAAGCCTGAGAGGGAGGCGAGTGAAGCGGCTACGGGGAACCTGTTGCACAGGTGAGGCACCGTGCTTCGGTTCTGGTGCACTTTCGGCTTGCCACGGCAAGTTCCCGGAGTCTGCACACTCACCCCCCTCGTTGCGAACGTAGGCACACCGGCCGGGTACATCCCTCGACCAAGCAATGAATGACGTCTTGTGACGTCGCGGTGGGGGGCGTGGCGCCGGTCCCGCTGACTCTCCGCTGACGCTGAATGGCTCGCGGGGCTTGGGGTTGCCCCCAATTCAGGTGGTGTGGGTGGTGATCCCGTCGCGTCGGCCAGGTGGGTCGTTAGCCGACCCGGTACCGACCTGTCCGGGATGACGGAGTCACCGCGTAGCGGCCGCAGGTCCTGAACAGGTCGGTACCGGGGCGGCTGACCTGTGGCTGGCCGGCGCGACGGGATCACCGCCCTGGCGCCTTCCCGCATCCCGGAGCCGAGGCCGGGTTTGGGGGCGCACCCCCGGCTCACTCTCACAGCACCACGTCAAGGATTGGGCGCTTGTCGAGAGATCGGGCAGACACGACTGCGTCGTTCGTCCACGTTCACTCAGGCGGTGGACTCTCGAGTGCCGGAGTCGCCGGAGCTGCCGGTGTCGCCGTCTTCTACTACAGCCAAATCTGTTGGAGCCGCGGTCGACCCCACGATCAAGTCTTCCCAGGCAACGGGCTGCAACGGAGTGGAAGCTTGGTGCAGTCTTCGCACCTCCTTCTGCAGAGCGGCCGTGAGAACCGCGTCGGTTGCTTCGATGAAGTCGTGAAGGCTCACCACGCTGCCACGGACTTGCATATCGTTCGCCTTCGCAGTACCCCCGTGTGCCACCTTGCTGCGTACGTCGTACGCCTTGAGGAACAGGTCAAATACTTCTCGCCGGCTCCAGCCCGGCAGCTCGTTCCAGTAGGCCGCGCGCAATGAGAGCCTGAACCTTAGTTCGGTGCTATTCCCGGATAGATAGAAGGCTTCTGACGCGATGAGGAGGTCGAGGATGATGTCTTCATCACGCTCTCTCTGGTGTGCGAAACTGAGCCTACGGGAGGCGAGCGCGAGTGACTTATGGCTGTCGCTTGCCGCACTCGCGAGGACAACCCAGGTGTCCTCGAACTGTGAGACCTGCGCCGCGCGTATGGGCACGCTGGGGCCTAAGCGAAGCGGGCCCGTGAAGGCTTGGTAGGTGACGCTCCGGCCAAGCACCGGGGCCTCTGTGAAGCCGTAGCGTCCCGCGAGCTTTACCGCACCCAAGCCCACGAGAGCCAGACTCTGGCGGAGAAGGTCGACTTTGCTAGCGAGTTCCGACTCGTTCTCTCGCGCATACTGGAACATGGCGTCGGCGGGCCACTCGCCTACTACCTTGGGCAGTGACTGCTCGATCACCAGGCCTGCGATGCTGCTCCCCAAGACGGTGAAAACGCCAGAGTCGTAGTGTGCGCTGCGGAGGACCCCGACCCTGAGGCCAGCAACCACCTCATTATCGGTCAACGGTCGCACTGCGGTGTTTGCATCCCAGTTGAGGGTGGCGCCTTCGAGGTCCAGCCCCAAGAGAGGAATCACGGTCTTCTGCGCGACTACGTCCTCGGTGAATACCTCGACCCATGCCGTCCACGCCACGTCGAAGTTGTAGCCATCCAGTTGAGTCGGTCCCGGAAGCAGAGCCATGGCGAACCTCTCGGGTTCCATGCGCGCCGACCCCATCGGACTACCCACCAGTTGGCCCAACTGCCCATTGATAACGGCCGACTCCCGCGCCCTCTGCAGGAGTGAATCATGCTCCGGTAGCGCTGCCGCCTCGTCGTACAGACGCGGATGCCATGTAGCTGTGGCACGCCGCTTGGCGAAGGTGTTCTCGTCGGTACGTACCCACGATGTGAAGACATCGTCGTCGATCAGGAACGAGCTGGGATCGGCAAGCAGCACGTTGATCACCGCTTCGACCCACACCTGGGCGGCAGATCGAACTGAACCCAGCGCGGCCTCTGTCTCGTCAGTCATGCGCTCAACTTAGAGCTGCTGACGCAGTACCCAGAGGCTTGCAGCCGGCCGAGGGCGGCGCGAACGGCGCTTGCGCCGCACGCGCAAGCCGCCCGAGCGCCGCGCGCAGCGCGGCGCCTTGATCTCATACAGGTCGACTCGGCAGTCGGCCCGTACACGGCGGGCCCCCAAAAGCGCGCGCCGGGCGGGCCGGCGTTAAGCCTCGTCGTCGAAGGACAACTCGTCTTGGCCCGTGTCCGCCCCGCCCGACTTCGGTGGTTGGCGAAGTGCGTCGGGCACGGCCGGGAGGTCGTCGGCGGATACGAGCGGACTAGCGATGATCTCATCGAGCAGCGCGACGCCGTCCGCGATGAGCGCCAGCGTCCTCCGGATCACCGCAACAATCTGAGTGAGCTCCGTGCTCCACTCGGGTGCCCACGTCGTCGGGCGGATGCGGTCAAGCGGGGACTCGCTAGACGCCGCCCGACCGACCGCCTTGGCCATCCGGTAGCCGAGCCACTTAGGAACCACGTCCATGCCACTGACTTCGAAGTTCCAGACGGCCTCCGTCACGCCAGTGAGAGCTCCGTCGGCGACGTGCAAGGTCTCTGTAGCTGGGTCGAACGCGATATCGAATTTCGCTGTGGGGAGACGCGTGGGTTCTGGCCCCCACTCAACCCCGGCGGTCGGCACTTCGCCCGTGCCGAAGCGCTCCCCGAAGGTCTGGAGCCAGATCAGCTCTTGGCCGAGGGAAACCATGCGAGCGAACAGGCCAGCGTCGGCCGTTAGAGGCACTCGGGGTCCTGGAGTCTCTAGGGCGTCGCGGAACCGCTCGGTGTAGTCCGCGCCTGCGAGCACGGCAAAGACGTAGGCGAAGAGGTGCTCGCCGGTCACTGCAGTCCCCAGCGTCGCACTGAGCGCCTTGATCGTGGCCGGGGACGTGTTGGGCGTGCCCACGGTGTCGCGGTAGAGCGGGATAGCGTCCTTACCACCGCGCCCGCAGAAGAAGTGTTTGTCGGGCACCGCCGTCGTAAGCGTGGCCGCGGGCCCAGCGCCGAGGCGGGTGGTGGTCATCGTCGTCAAGAAGACCTGCCTGTCGGACAAAGACGCCCACAAGGAAGGGCTTTCGGTTTTGGCGACACGCGGATCACGGAAGGTCCATTGCCGGTCGAAGGAGCGCATTCCGAAAGGCACGATGGGCTGGTGGGGCGCTCCGGGCTTGAGTTCAGCGAGGGGCACCATGCCTGAGACCTTGGTCGTGATGGTTCGCCCGGTCTTCGAAGGCGCGAAATTTTTCAGGCGCTCTTCCGGAACGCTGGTCGCCACGAAGGCTCGCCACCGCTCCTCCAACATGCTCACGGACGGTGCTACTGGCCAGGTACGGCTAACCATGGCGCCTGGCTGCTGCCACGGAAAGAGGTCGATCAATCTGGGGTAGGCCGCCCAGTCGAGACCACCGGAGGCAGGGATGAAAGGAGCGTGCCAGTCCGCCCGGGCTTCGGCGGTCTCCAGGTTCGTCTTGCCAGCGGCCATGTCTGTGAGCGCTTGGAGCTTCTTGGCGCGCGTGCCCCTGTAGCTGGCGTAATGAACTCGGCCGGGCTGGCTACGGTCACCATTGCCGCGCCGGATGAGGGTGACGATCGCAACGGGGGACTCGATGTCGAACACGTTCTCGTCCTTGCGGGTGCCCTTGTTGTCGCCGTGAAGGTCCACGACGACGATGTCGTCGGCCACCTCACGAGCGAGGCGGCGCAGCCCGAGGAAGCCGGGGCCGTCGAGCCAGGACGACGCGGTGATCATCGAGATCACAGCGGGGCCGCTGTTCTCCTCGAAGACTTTCCAGATGGCCCAGCGCCAAAAGTAGACGTAGAGGTTATAGAGGCTCGCATGGGCACTAAAAATGACGTGCCTTCTGGCGTCGTCGAAAATGTCGTCAAAGAGCGAGCGTGACGCGCCTTCCTGAAGGGACGTGACGAAGCCGCCGGTGCCCATGCTCTCGACACGGTCGTAGGGGGGATTCCCGATAAGCACGTTGTGGTTCCACTCGTACTTCACCTCGTCGGCGCGCGCGCCTTCGGTACTGATTGGATCGCCGAGCCCCTCAATGACATGCGGGTGCCTCGCGCCAAGCGTATCGCCTAGGTAGATCGGCAAACGCGTCTTCTCTCGCAGTTCGTCGGAGATGTCGAGCGAAACCTTGAGGTGGCTCACAGCGTACGAGGCGAGCGAGATTTCGCATGCCGACGCGTGGGAAAGCCCCGCCGCTTCACCTCTCTTCTCGTCGTTGCGCTTCGCTTGGCGCAGCCACTCGACGAGAAAGGTTCCCGTCCCGTTGGCGGGGTCGAACATTGAAACGACGGCGTCGTCCGGCATTGCTCGATTCGGAACCTTGATCTCGGGGTGGTCGGCGACGTACTTGGCCCAGGTCGTTGAGTCGGCCACGCCAAGCGGAAGTCCGAATGACTTGAGAGCGTCGTCAACTGTTTTTACTATGAAGCGCACCACCGGTAGCGGAGTGTAGAAGGCGCCAAGGTTCCTGCGCTGCTCGGGGTCGTACTGGGCCAGGAACTCTTCGTAGAAGTAGACGACTGGGTCGTCACGCTGGTTGTCCGCGCCGAAGTCCGCGAGGAGTTCATCGACGTCGGTGCTTGCGAGCTGCTCCGCCAGCTCGTTGAGGCCGAGCTCGTCGACGTCGATCACGCCGTCGGAGTCGTCGCGAAAGCGCGAATAGATTGCGTCGAGGAAGTCGTTGTCGAAAGTGAGTGCCGAAATCGATCGGTCAGCCTTGAACTCCTCGGGGTGCGCAATGCGGGCGGTGAGTAGCCCATAAACCATCGTTTGGGCGTAAACGTCGGCGAAGCGTTCCGGTGTGAGGTCGCCGAGGAGTCGCTCGCGGACGTCGGTGAAGAGGGCGCGGATGGGGCCGCCCTCGATCTCAATCTCATGTAGCACGCGGACTTCATCGCGGACGTCCTGGGCTACCTGGGCCATACGAGCTGAGAGCGCCTTGGCAGACTTGATGCCCTCACGGTAGCCGTGGAATCCCTTCCCGAACTCCGGGCTAAGCACGATCCTCGGTCCGCCCGGCGGAGTCCACACCAGGTCCGGGACCCCGCGCTGAACGAGCAGGTCGATTCGGGCTTGTGTGGGTTCGTTGCTCCAGGACAGCACGCTGAGGACGCGCTTGCCGTCCTTCTCGCGGAAGTTCACGACGTGAAGCAGATGCTCCTCGCCCTCTGACAGGCAGAAGAAGAGCAGGTCCGGAAGCGCCCACTGGGCGTGGGTACCGCTGCCCTTACGTGCGCGCTCGTTCTTGACGAGGCGCTGCACCAGGCGCCGGATTGCCCCGACCGGGAGGCGGCCCCCGTCAAACTCCAGAACCCAAACGCCGAAGTCCTGATCTTTCTTGAGCTGAGGAATCTGGGAGATGTGCCTGAGCTTCGCAACCTTCTCCGGGTCAAGGTGAAGTTCCTCAGGCTCCCATTCGAGCTGTAGGTCGTCCCATGTGAGGCCGTCTGGTATCGGCCAGTCCAGACCGTCGAGGAGCAGGGTGAGCAGGTGCTCGGTCGATTGCGGTGCTGCCCTGAGCAACTGACGGAGTCGGGTCTCGTTGGCGGTCATTGCACTTCCATCCAGCAGATCGTCTTTGGGGTCGGAGCATCCATCGGCAACTGGGTCTCCTTGCGCAGTCGCTTGGTCTCGTCCCGTTCTAGCCCGCGTAGTGACGCCTGGACTTTGGTGCGGTCGCTGAACGATGCAGTCGGGGTGGTCGGTCCGGCGGTGATCGCGGAGTCGATCGAGTGAAGGGATCGCTCAACGCGGTCCGTCGTCCGCAGGGACCATTCGACCTGGCCCCGATCAATGGTCCACTCGGGCTCCGCGTCGTCATCGGCAGCCTTGGTGAGCACCGGAATTCGTCGGCACACGAAGACGCCGGCGGGATCGCCTTCCTTGGCCGTGGAGATGCCTTCGGGCAGCCGCGCGACACGGTCTTCGAGGTCAGGATGGTGTTTGACGAGGTTGAGCCACTGGAGGCGAAGCTCCTCGATGGGGGCAATCTCGCCGTTGTACTCGTCCTTGAAGGCTTGGAAGACCTTCACGTCGTCGTACATGTCCGACTCATCAATTAATTTGCCGCCGGGGATGCCGAGCGTGCTCGAGATCATGAGCGTCTTGCTCTGCACGCGGCTATAGAGGGTGAGGAGAGTCTCGATGTCGGCGGGTGGCAAGAAGTTGCGGACCTGAATGTGTCCACGTGACCTCTCCGACGCTGGTCTCGCCTTGACCAGCTCCCTCTCGATGGCTGGGTTCATCCGACGATCGACTCGACCGATGCGCTGCATCAGGCGGACCGGGTTCCAGTGAATGTCGTAGTTCACGATGAGGCCACTATCCTGGAGGTTCACTCCCTCGCTGAGCACGTCGGTGGAAACTAGGACGCGGAGCGCTTCAGGCTTCTTGCGGTCAGTTGCAGACACCTTGTTGTAAAAGGGCGCAAACCGCTTGATCATTTCGTAGCGGTCGTTGCGGCGCGTACCATCAATCCTGTCGACGTTCGCGAGGCCGTCCTGTCGCAGCTGTTCTTCAATGTAGCGCGCAGTGTCGGCGAACTCGGTGAAAACGATCACCGGCTCATTGCGAAACTCTGGGGTGAAGACGTCCTTGTCCAGCTTCTCGGTTGAGCGCTTCGCCTGGCCGATAAGCAAGTCGCGTAGCCGCAGATACTTGTTGTCGACCCCAGCGCCATCGAGGATCAGTTCCATGAAGCGTTGGAGCTGGTCGAGGTCCTCGAAGGCCGCGTCGATCATGTCCTGTAGCCGGTACTCGCCTCCAACAAGGTTGTAGTCGAGTTCATTAAGCTCCTCTTCAGTAAGGTCTTCTTCGTGCCAAACCTCTTCCAAAGTTGAGCGATATCGATCGTGGATCGCCTGCAATGTCGGTTCGTTGACGGCGCGCCAGTCGGTGAGGCGCCTCTCCTGTTCAGAGTGAATCTTGGTGTTGACATCGAGCCAGTCCAGCACCTTGGCCGACAGATCAAGGCACGAACCCGCAAACGCAGCCAGGCTCGACTCGAACCGCTTGAGGAAGATGGTGCGGATCAGGGCCACCACCTGGCGCTGACGGTTCTCCGCGCGGGTGTCGATATTGCCATCGGTCGAGAAGGCCAGCGGGTAATACATTGGCAGCACGAACAGGGGAGTTGCTCGACTGAAGGCGTTCTGCAACTCGGTGAACAGGGGGGTGTAGAGGGTGCCGAAGTCATAGGGGACCACGCGGGGCACCTGAGTTTCGGGGAACACGACCGCGGCGCCGCCAGCGACCTTCGCGCTCTCCACGGCGTACTTTCGACTGTTCTGGTGAATGACCGACTGGAACAGCCTGTCCTTCGACATGAGGTCCGCGATCACCAGGGCGTCGGGAACTGCGGACTTGAAGGGCTTTTCCAGAGTCACGACATACTTGCGTAGGCTGGTGATGCCAATGCTTGCGAAGTGGCTGTCCGCGTCGACACCGGTGAAGAGCTCCGCCTGGTGCACAAGGTCGAAGAGCGAGTTGTTGATGGGTGTGGCCGTGAGAAGAAAGACGGTCTTCCCCTTGCAGATTTCGTGCATCCGCCACCACCGGGAGCCCCAGGGGTTCTCTTCGGTCGGGTTCTTGCCGTGGTTCCGGAAGTTGTGGGCCTCGTCGATGATTATGACGTCGGCCCGCTTAGCCAGGTGCTCGATCTCGTCGGCGCCTTTTTGGGTTGTCAGATCAGTGTGCGCGCGGACAAGCACGTTAGAAAATTGGCCGAACAGCTCGGGAAGCCGCTCCTTCAGCTCAGGGTTCCAAACCGCGTCTTGGCCGGTCTTGGTCGCCATAATGAGGACATTTTTCCGGTGCCTCACCGCGTAATACTCAGTCAGCATCAAGCCGACGAACGTCTTGCCCAATCCGACGCCATCGGTCAGAAATCCCCCGTTCCACTGGCGCGACATCTCGATGAGCGAATGAAAACCTTCCTGCTGGTAGGGCGCGAGCATCGGATAGATGACAGACTCGGAGTCCTCCCAGGTCTTGTCCGTCGGGTCGACGTTCGCGGTGAGTGCGTGCAGCGCCTTTGCATACACCTCGAAGGGTGTGAACTCGCGGGCGTTGTGCTCCAGAACCGCGAGCAACTCCGTGTTGACCCGGGTCGCTTCGTCCCAATGGTTGTCGTACCACTCCTGGAGGTCAGCCACCTCGGGACCCTGAAACTTCACGTTCAACTCGACGTTTTGCGTGAGCCCGGGGCGAGTGAAGTTGGATGAGCCGACCAGGGCGGCCGAGCCGACGACCTTCAGCTTGCTGTGGGTGATGTAGGCCTTAGCGTGAAACTTCTTAGGCTTGTAGACTCTGATCTCGATTTTGCCGGTACGGATGCTCTCGACCACTGCGTCAACGCCGGTCAGAAAGGCGTCACCGGTCTGGCGTTCGAGAACGATTGATGTGTCCAGGGCGGCCGCGATAGCGTCGGCGGTCGTGCGACTGGTTTCGCCGCCAATTAGCAGCCGGATCTTCTCCACTTTCTGCCATGCGCCATCCAGGGCGAGGAAGGCGCCGATCTCAAAGTGGCCAGTGGCGATGTCGATCGACGAACTAATGTCGCACCACTCGCGGACGTACTGAAGCGCCTTCCAGTCCTCAGCGGTGTTGTCAACGATGAACTGGTCTGGTGTCGCCACGCGGCATACTCCTCATCCTGGTCTGGCGTGCACTGTATTGGCTGGCTACGGCGGCGTAGGGAGAACCCGCCGTTGCCGGGGGCGTCGCAGCGTGACCATCATCAAGTGAGCGTCGACGGCCGCCTTACTGCGCGGACCGTCAAGAGCCCCGGGCAGCCGACCTTCCGCCTTGACGTTTGACAGCGCCAGCGCGGCTATAAGGCTCGGAGCTCCGCCCCAGGGGGGCCCAGGAGCGGGTCCGGCTCGGCAGGCAGCAAGTCCACACCATCGTGCGCCCGCGCATGCGTGGTACCGGACAGCGCATCCAGCACGCGTACCGCGTAGGCCTCCGACATGAGCTCCGACACTTCCCTCGCCGAGAGCCAGCGGCACTGCACGGCCTCGTTGGTCGACGGGGACGGCGCGGTGAGGGGGCGGCAGCGGAAGACGAGGGCCACGATTCCTCGGTTCATGTTCTTGTAGGCCCCGGTGAGGGTCCCTACTTCAACGGCGAGGCCGGTCTCCTCTAGCACCTCTCGGGCGACGCCGTCCTCGAATGACTCCCCCAACTCGAGGACTCCGCCGGGCGGCTCCCACGCCAGGTTGTCGCGCCGCTGGATGGCCAGGGTGCGTCCAGCGTCGTCAACGACCACGCCGGCGACGCTGACGGAGTGCTTCGGGGTGTCGGTCATGAGGATCCCTCCTGTGTGTCAGGCTACAGAGTCGACTAGACAAGTGGCGGAGGTTGTTGTGGCGTTGCGGGCTGTGGACGCGTCGGCGCCGGAGCCCGGCTTCCTACAGATCGCCCGGCAACTCCGTCACGAGATCCGTTCGGGCGCCTACCCACCAGGCAGCAAGCTCCCGTCCGAGACCGAGCTGACCCGGGCGTTCGGCGTCGCCCGCATGACCGTCCGCGGAGGGATCGCCGAACTGCGCAGCGAGGGCCTGATTGTCTCTGAGCAGGGCAAGGGGGTGTTCGTCCGACCGCGGCCGCCCGTACGGCGCCTGGCGTCCGACCGGTTCGCGCGCCGGCACCGAGATGCGGGTCAGGCAGCGTTCTTGGCCGAGGCGAGCCAGGTGGGAGCAACGCCCGCTGTCGACCAGGTGCAGGTCACCTCGGGGCGCCCGCCCGACAGCGTGGCGGGGCTGCTCGGTGGGGTGACTGACGTCGTGGTGCGTTCGCGCAGGTACCTGCTGGACGGCCAGCCCGTCGAGACGGCAGTGTCCTACATCCCAAAGGCCATCGCGGCCGGCACCAAGATCGCCGACGACGACACCGGACCGGGCGGCATCTACGCCCGCCTCGAGGAGCTTGGACACCGGCTCGACCACTTTGTCGAGGAGGTCGCGGCCCGGATGCCGACCCAGGAGGAACGGTTTCGGCTGCAGCTGCCGGCGGGCGTGCCCGTCGTCACCGTCCTGCGCACGGCCTACGACGTCCACGACGTCCCCGTCGAGGTCTGCGACACCGTGAAGTCTTCGCAGAGTTACATCTTGGAGTACCGGGTGGACGCCACCTGACTCCCCTGTCGTGCACAGATCGCGTTTCAACTCTTGCTACTTGTCTAGATGGGTGTAGCGTCGCCCTTGCCCGTCTAGACAAGTGAGAGGAGCAGGTCATGGCGATGCCGAGTGGTATCCCGATCGAGCACGGGGTGGCGTTCCCCAACGGGGCGTTCGTCATCGGTGAGGTCACGCCGGTGGAGGACTTCGACCTCGTGCAGGCAGCACGCGAGTCCGGCCGGTCTGCTGACGTGCAGACGCGCGACAAGAACACCGGCAAGCGGATGTGGGCGGTGCGCGTCGTCGACGCCGACGACCTCGTCCGCAAGGGCCAGGCGGAGGTGACCGTCAAGGTCGTCGCCGACGTGCAGCCCGTCCCACCCGAGGCGCTGCCCGGCGTCCCGTTCCGGCCCGTCGTCTTCGAGGGCCTCACCGCCACCGCGTGGGTCGACACCAACCGCGCCCGGCCCCGGCTCGCCTGGTCCTTCAAGGCAGCCAGCATGCGCGCACCGGCCAAGAGCGACCCCGCTCCGGTCAGCCAGCGCCCCAGCACCCAGCCCAGCCCGGGCACCGGCGGCAACCAGGCCGCCTGAGCGTCCCGACACACAGGGACGCCAGCACGTCACCGGCGCCCGTCGTCGAGCCGAGGCCACGACGGGCGCCGGACCCACCCCCCAGCAATCACCCCACGCACAGACGCGCGCCGCCCACCGGCGGCCCAGGTGAGGGAGTGGATCATGACCGGACGCACCACCGACTACCACCGCCCCGTGCAGGTCAGCCGGCACACGAGGTACGAGGACCACCCTTGGCGGGAGACCCGCGAGGCACAGGAGTGGGCCGAGGCTCTCGGGTGCAGCCTCGACGAGCTGCCCGACGAGCTGCTCAAGCTCTGGAAGCAGGTCGACGCCCTCGGTTCCGAGCTGTGGCGGTTCCACAGCTTCGTCGCTGATCTGCCGGACGACGACATCCCGCGGGCCGTGTCCGACGCCGCCGCGCGGCTCAGCGACCCGCTCCTGACGGTCGAGGCCGTCATGCGCCGCGCCGGAGCCCACATTGGCTGACATCGACCGTGTCCTGTCCTGGTCCGTCGAGATCACCGGCGTGGGCACCGCAGAGGCCGCCTACCGCGAGACCCGCCGGCTGCTGACCGTCACCCAGAGCCTCGTCGAGGACTTCAAGGGCTGCTCGCGAAAGATCCTCGAGTACCCCGACGCCGACGTCCGTGCCGCCGCGCGCCGCGTCGCCGGCGCTCTGGCCGACTGCGAGGACACGCTCTACGAGGCGCTGCGCGACATCGAGCGTCATCAATGAGCGACCAGCCAGCGGCGTCCACCACCGGCTGGGAAGCGGCGTTCGACGTCGAGACGTCGGAACAAGCCCTGGCCGTCCTCAACCGCCTCATCGGCCAGGTCGACCAGTGGCGCTGGGATCTCCTCGACCTGTCCAAGCAGGTCACAGACGTCCCGCAGGCCGGGCTCGCCGAGCACGCCCGCACGGTGGCCAACCAGTGCGACGCCCTGTACTGGCACCTCGTCATCGCCGCGGCCGTGGTCCGGGACGCACCGTGAGCGGCCTGGTCTCCGAGCTGGCCACCTGGTCCCTCGTCTGCGTCGGCGTCCTCGTCACCTCGCTCACCTTGTGGCGCGTCGTGCACCCGGCATCGTTCCGCCGGGGACCCGCCCGGGCCTCCGCGTCGTGGTGGGCATATCGCGTGGTCTACGGACCGAGGTGGCCGGCACTGGCCAGGCGGCACGGGCTCGCCGCCACTGACAAGACGCCCGAGCGTGCCCCGCAGCGCAACGCCGACAGACGAGTCGACGTCGCCCCGCCGGCACCGGAGCTCGTGCGGCTACGCCGGGTCGTCCGCCTGGGCGGGGTCGACCGGCTCGGGCTCGACCTGCCACCAGGACTCACGCCGGACGACGTCAGGGCGGCGTGCGACTCCCTTAGCCATGCCCTGCGTGCCACCAGCTGCCGGGTCCGCAGCGACCGACCCGGACGGATCTGGCTCGACGTCCGCCGACGGGACGACCTGGCCCAAACCGTGATCGCAGCCCGTCCGACGGTCGTAGCCGGCACCGAGGACGTCATGTCGCTCCTGGCCGGCGTCCCCGTCGGACGGGATGAGGACGGGGCACCGTGGCGGACACCGGTTCGGGGCAGCCACACCCTCATCGCCGGCACCACCGGCTCCGGCAAGAGCAGCCTCCTGTGGGCCTTGGTCTGCCAGCTGCTGCCCACCGTGCGTGCCGGCTACGTCCGCCTGACCTGGCTCGACCCCAAGGGCGGCATGGAAGCCGACGCCGCCCGCCCCGTCGCGGACGTCGTCGACCGGGTGGACGATATGGCCGACCACCTCGAGCGGCTTGTCACCGACCTCGACGCACGAGCCGCCGAGCTCTCCGGCACCTCACGCACCCACTCCCCCACCATGGCCAGCCCGCACCACGTCGTGATTATCGACGAGCTGGCGACCATTACGGCCTTGGCCGACGCCAAGACCGCACGACGGGTCGAGGCCGCTCTCGGTGCCCTGCTGTCCCGCGGGCGTGCCGTCGGTTTCACCGTCATCACGACCACCGTCGACCCCGGCAAGGACGTCGTCCGCTGGCGCGGCCTGCATGCGGTCCGCATCGCCTTCCGGCTCGACGAACCCATCCAGGTCGACATGATTCTCGGCGACGGGGCACGCCAGCGCGGCGGTAGGTGCGACGAGATCAGCCTCCAGCAAGCCGGCGTCGGCCACGTCCGCATCGACGGGCAACCAGACCTCGTCAAGGTCCGTGCCGCCTACCTCGACGACGCCGAGATCCGCGGCCGCATCGATGCCGCTCGACCGCAGGAGTACCCAGCCGGAGAACGGCCCGAGCAGGACCCGACCGACCTCGATCCGGCAGCCTCTGGCGGTGGCGAGCTCGAGATCACCGAATCTCGACCGACTCCGATGACGGACGCGGGTGAAGCGGCATGAGCACCGTCATGAACGACGGCGTCCGGGTCCCGGCACCGGGTTCCGGCAGCCGTGCCGACCGGATGAGCCAGCCCACAGCGGCCGACCTGCTCCGCGACGTGGCCGCCAGCAACGGGGTCTGCATCCGACCGGTCACCCTTAAGGTCCTCGACGAGACCACCGGTGGCGTCCACTACGTCGACGTCCCGTGCGGGTCCACCCGGGAGGCGGTCTGTCCTGCCTGCTCGGCGAAGGCCAAGGCGCTGCGGGTCACTCAGTGCCGCGAGGGCTGGCACCGCGACACCGAGCCCTGGGACGAACGCGACGCCGAGCCGGTCGAGCGGGACCTCGTGCTCGTGCGCGCCGACGTCACCGCCGAGCGCGACCGCAGCCGGTCCGCCGACGACCCGGACGAGGCAGACGCCGCCACCGCCGCCCTGAACGCTCTCGACAACGACCTTGCTGCCGGCGGCGTCCGGGGAACCCTCGAGCCGTCCACAATGCGACGTCGGACGCGCTCCACCCGCCGCCGGGAGGACGCACCGGACCTGCCCCGCCGGGCCTCCAACGGGTCCACACTCGGGCGGGCGTTCATCGCCAAGGGCGACCGTGTCTACCGGCCCAGCATGTTCATCACCGTGACGCTGCCCTCCTACGGCGCCGTCCACGCCGACGGCACCCCACGACGGCCGAGCACGTACGACTACGGCGCCCAGGCCCGCGACAACCTGCACTTCGCCCGCCTGCTCGACCGGCTGTTCCAGAACCTGCGCCGGGTGGCCGGCTACGACGTGCAGTACTTCGCCACCATCGAGCCCCAGCGCCGCGGCGCCCTCCACGCGCACATAGCCGTCCGCGGCACCATCGCCCGCTCCCTCGTCCGGCAGCTTCTCGACGCCACCTACCACCAGGTCTGGTGGCCCTCCACCAGCACCGTCCACCACGACGACGACCACCCCCCGGTGTGGGTGCCCGATGACCCCGACGCCGAGCAGGCCGGGCCCGGCGGCGGTCACTACGTCGACCCGGCCACCGGTGGGCAGCTCACCGCGTTTGATGACGCGGTGGACAACGTCGAGGACCCCCTGCACGTCATCCGGTTCGGGTCTGTCGCCGACATGCAGGGCATCCTCACCGGCACCCCAGAAGCCGATCGCCGGATCGGCTACCTGTGCAAGTACCTCACCAAGAGCATTGACGCTGCCATGGACCACGGCCGCCCACCGGGCCACAGCGACGACGGAGAGCCGGACGCCCGGACCGCCGCGCCTCACGATGCACGTCGAGCTACTCACGTTGACCGGCTCGTCGATGCGCTGCGGTACGAGCCCTGCTCCCCGACGTGTGCGAACTGGCTGCGTTACGGCGTCGAACCCCGTCACGCCCGCCCGCGGATGCGCGCCGGCGCGTGCCGGTCGAAGGCGCACGCCCGCACCCACCTCGGGCACGCTGGCCGACGAGTGCTGGTCTCCCGACGCTGGAGCGGCAAGACCCTCACCGACCACCGCGCCGAGCGATCAGCGTTCGTCCGGGCGGTCTTGCTCGAGGCCGCTGACCGGGAGGTCGAGGAGCAGCTTCGGCAGGGTCTGCAGGCCGTGGATGACGCCGACGGGGCAACCGACGCCCCGGATACCGTCGACAGGGACGAGCGTCCCCCCGACGTCCGGCAGGGCGGCTGGTCGGTGCGACCGCCCGACGTCCTGGACGCCGAGGGGCAACCACGCCGGCTCGTGTGGGAGGTGGCCAAACGCGGTGACCCCATCCCGCCCCTGGCCACACGCCTGCTTCACGCCGTCGCCAACCGTCGCGTCTGGCGGCGCCAGTACGAGGAAGCCATGACTCGCGCCCGCCTCGACACGGAGGTCCCTGATGTCGCTTGAGGAGCCAGCACCGCTCTGGTCGACCGAGCAGCTCGCCGACTACCTCGGTGTCGCCGTCCCGACGGTCCACGCCCTCCGCCGCCGCGGCGAGGCACCACCTGCCTACCGGGTCGGCAGGGTCCTCCGGTTCGTGCCAGCCGAAGTCGACACCTGGCTCCACCAGCTGCAGGACGACATGACGGACGGGGGGCCCGCAGTCGAGGGAACCCAGGTGCCGACCTGCTCGGGGGAAATAAATCGGGGCACTGGCCGGCTCGACAACGAGGAGAGGCAGGATTGATGGACGACCGGATGCTCTACCGGGTGGGAGAGGTGGCCGAGCTCCTGAGCCTCAGCAAGTCGAAGGTGTACGAGCTCATCCGTTCCGGGGCACTGCGCTCCATCCGGATCGACGGGTGCCGGCGCATCCGTGGAGTCGACCTCAGGGCCTTCGTCGACGAGCGCTGCGTGACCTGATGGCACGGGTGCGCGACGGCATTATCCGGCGGGGCCGCACCTGGTCCTACGTCATCCGCGTCACGGACCTGGAGAGCGGCCGGTCCAAGCCGAAATGGGTCGGCGGGTTCGTATCCGAGGCCGAGGCGAAGGCAGCACGAGATCTTGCCCGGGTGGCGGTGCGCCGGAAGGAGTACGTCGACCGGAGCCCCGTCACGGTCGCGCAGTACCTGGACCGATGGCTCGAGGCGCACCGCGTGGAGCTCAAGCCCAATACGTACAGGGGGTACCGCGACAACCTGGCCTCCTACGTACACCCTCGGATCGGCTCGCTCCGGCTGCAGGCGCTTACATCTGGTGCGCTGAGCGCGCTCTACCGAGACCTGTCGCAGAGCGGAGGCCGGGGCGGGGCTCCGCTGTCGCCCACGACGATCGACTACGTGCACGCGGTGCTCCGCAAGGCGCTGAACGATGCGGTCGAGGTCGACGGCCTTATCCCCAAAAACCCGGCTCTGCGGGCAAAGAAGCCGCGGCGCGACCAGACCCGGGTGGCCGTCCTCTGGACCGCAGACGACCTCCGCCGCTTCCTCGACCATGCCGCTGGCCACCGACTCGGCGCGTTCTACCGACTCGCCGCCTACACGGGTGCGCGCCGGGGCGAGCTCCTGAACGTCCGCTGGTCGGACCTCGATCTGGACGGGTGTCGGCTTCGCGTGGTCGGCAGCACCGACGTGGTCGACGGGGTACGGGTCGACGGCACGACCAAGGGCGGCCGCGAGCGAACCGTCAGCCTCGACAGCGGGACCGTCGAGATCCTTCGGCAACACAAGCGGCGCCAGGAAGAGGACAGAGAGTTCGCCGGCACGTCGTGGGTGGTCGGCGACCTGGTCTTCAGGCGCCAGCTCGGTGATCCGCTGTACCCGGACACGGTGTCGGCGCTGATGCGGAAGATCACCGATGAGTACAACGTCGCGACGTCGAGCAGCCCCCTGCCGGCCATCCGTCTTCACGACCTGCGCCACCTGCACGCGACGTTCCTGCTCCGAGCTGCGGTGCCGGTCCACGTCGTCGCCGCCCGGCTCGGCCACCGCGATCCGGCCATCACGTTGCGCGTCTACGCCCACGTGATCGAGCAGCAAGCAACCGAGGTCGCCGGCGTCTTTGCGTCCCTCGTCGAGGCCTCGGAACGCCTCGCTGTTAGCAGCGGCGTTAGCAACTGACGCTCTTCCCGCAGCTCGCTCCAACGAGGGTGGACGAAGCCGCAGGTCACGGGGGAGCTGGCGGTGGGACTCGAACCCACAACCGCCCGATTACAAGTCGGGTGCGCTACCAGTTGCGCCACGCCAGCGTCGGGACGGGGGCGCCCCGAGGTCGATGCTAGCGGGGCACCCGGGCCGTCCCGGCGGCACGCACGAGGCCCCGGCCGCACGCGCGTCGCGTGCGGCCGGGGCCCGGGTGGTGCAGGTCAGACGGAGCGACGTCCGCGACGGGTGGCGGCCATCAGGGCACCGCCGAGCCCGAGGAGCATCGTGCCGCCGGCGGCGAGGACGCCTGCCTCGACGCCGGTCTGCGCGAGCTGGGCACGCACAGGGGCAGCCGCCGGGGCGGGGCGGCCCTGGACGGCCGGGGTCACCGGGGAGACGACGACGGGGGTCACGCCGGGGCGGCCGGTCCCGGGAGCGCCGGTACCCGGAGCGCCGGTACCCGGTGCCCGCCAGTCCGCACGCACGACGACGGAGAGGTCGACGCGCTCGCCGTCCCCCTCCTCGTTGAGGGCGGTGACGCTGACCTCGTAGGTCATCGGGTCGAGGTCGTCGATGACGACCTCGCGGGTGTCGGCCGGGAACTCCTCGTAGCCCGCGGCCTCGTCGCTGGACAGCGCGACGACGTAGCCGGTGACGGGCGAGCTGCCCTCGTCCGCCGGGGCGGAGAAGCGCAGGGTGATCTGGCGGGGACCGGTCTGCTCGAGCGTGACGCCCTGGACGGCCGACGGCACGCGCCACTCGTCCGTCGTCGTGGTGTCGCTGCCGCTGGGGCCGGCACCCGCTGCCGTGACGGGAGCGACGGTGAAGGTGTACACCTGGCCGTCCTGCAGCCCGGTGAGCTCGGTCTCGCGGACCTCCGCACCGACGTCCTTGGTGACGGGGGCGGGGGTCGCGGCGAGCACCCCGCGGTCGGGGTCCAGCGAGCCGAGGGCGGACGGCGATGCCGTGACGCGGTAGCCGGTGATGCGCTCGTCGCCGGAGGTGTCGACCCACGTGACGGTGACCGTGCCGGGTCCGCTCTGCTCGGCCGTGACGGCGGTCGGCGCGAGGACCGGGACCTCGTCCACCTCGAACGTGAGGGAGGCGCCCTCGCTGGAGACGTCCTCGCTCGAGACCGCCGTGACGACGACGGTGTGCTCGCCGACCTCGAGGTCCTCCAGCAGGGACGTGAGGGTGCTGGCGTCCACCTGGACGACCGGCCGGTCGTCCAGCTCGATCTCGTAGGAGCTGACCTCGGGGTAGCCGAGCGACTGGGGAGCCGCCCAGGAGACCTTCGCGCTGGCGTCCGCGTCGTCGACGGCGACCGCGAGCTCGCGGACCGGTGACGGGTCCGCGAGGACCTCGACCGTCGCCGTCGCGGCCTGGCTCGGCCCGGCGGCGTTCGTGGCGGTCACCGCGACGGTGTGCTGGCCACCCACGAGGCCTGTCAGCGTCGTCGACAGCGTGCCGGCCGGGACCGAGCGGACCAGCGCGCCGTCCACGGACACCGCGTACGACAGCACCTCGCCGCCGCCGTCGTCCATGGGCTCGTCCCACGTGACGGTCACTGCCCCGTCGCTGCCGGGGACCGCGGTCAGGGACATGGGGGGCGAGGGTGCCTCAGGGGGGACCACCACGCCGACCGTGACGTCCGTCAGCTGGTAGTCGCCGCCGACATAGGAGTCGGCGACGAAGACCTGGTACTGCCCCGGGGGGAGGGTGAGCGCGAAGGAGCACGTCCCTGCGGCGGGCGAGGCGTCGCAGTTGCCGCCCTCGTTCCAGACCCCGGCGCGGAACCGGGTGGGTGCGTCCGACGGGTCCCAGTACGCCGTGAACACGCCGTTGTCCCAGGTCGCCCGGACACCCGTGGGCATGGCGGCGGCGACCTCGTCCTCGGGGGCTGCGGGCGCCCCGTCGACCGACGTGGCCGGCTCCTCGACGGGCACCGTGCCCGTCTCGGCGGCGGGCGCGTCGACGGGCCGCGCGACGGGGGCGGGCGCCTCCTCGGGCTCCACCGGCTCCGGCTCGGTCCCGGTCTCCGGCTCGACCTCCAGCTCGGGCGCGGGCTCCGCCTCGACCTCGGGCTCCGGCTCCCGCTCCGGCTCCGGCGTGACCTCCGGCTCGGGCGAGACCGAGACCCCGACCTCGGGCTCGGGCTCGGGCGCCTCCTCGGCGGGGGCCTGGGCGACCTCGGCGGACGCGTCCTGCACCACCGGGTCGGGAGCACCGTCGGAGGCCGACGCGGCGGCGATACCGGTGGTGCCGGCGACGAGGACGGCGGCCAGGGCGGCGACGGACCGGACCCCCTTGGCGTGGTGCGTCGGGCGGGTCGTGCGGGGCTTCATGTCGAGGCGCTCCCAGGATGGGTGCCGGGGCTCGGGACCACGGCTCCCCCTCCCCTCGGCCCGGACCCCCTCCGACTTGAGCAACGAGGCTGCGGAACGTGCACGACGAGTAGCGCTGCTCGTCGCCCGCCCCACCCGGGCGGCCCAGCGCCGGACCCGCGGGTGGCGGCCGCCGGCTCCCGGGGCAGGGCCGCTCAGGTCGCCGGGTCCGCCGTGACCGTCCCCGGCGTCAGCACCACCACCGCGGTCGGCGTCGCCCGCGCCGCGGCCAGCGGCCCGAGCGTCGCGTCGACCGCGACCCACCGCGCCCACAGCCGGTCCCGCTCGTCCCCCTCGGCCGCACGGGCCACCACTGCGCGGGGCTCCTGCCCGGCCAGCCGGGCGACCGCGTGCGGGTGCGCCCGGAGGTTGAGCCACCAGGCGGGCTCGCCCTCGTCCCAGCCGTTCATGGCCAGCAGGACCAGCCGGTCGCCGTCCTCGAGGTAGCCGAGGATGACGTCGCGCTGCTGCCCCGAGCGGCGCCCTGTCGTGGTCAGCCGAAGGGCTCCCCAGCCGCGCCGGTCGGCGGTCGTCCACAGGAACCGCCCGCCGCTCAGGCGGTGCAGCAGGCGGTGGACCCGCCAGGCGGTGTGGACGAACCAGGGCGGCGGTGTCCGCGGTCGGACGACGTCGGTGCTCACGGGGCCAGCGCACCAGGACCGGGACGGCCGTCACCAGGGGGCGGGCCCCACGGCGGGGACCCGGGTGTCCCCAGGGCCGCGCGTCGCGGTCGGCCCACAGGACCCGCCCGTCGGGCCGCGTCCCGACGGCCGAGGCGCAAGACTCCTCGCGTGACCGTCGCCCACGCCGACCACCCCGCCGTCGTCTCGCTCGCCCTGGAGCTGCGCGCGGTCCTGGCCGAGCGCTACCGCATCGTCGTCGGCCTCGTCGGACCGCCCGGCACCGGCAAGTCGACCGTCGCCGCGGCCCTGGTCGCCCGGCTGCGGGTGCACGGTACGTCCGCCGCCCTGGTCCCCATGGACGGCTTCCACCTGGACCAGCGCGAGCTCGAGCGGCTCGGCCGCGCGGACCGCAAGGGCGCGCCGGACACCTTCGACGTCGGCGGCTACGTCGCCCTGCTGCGCCGGCTGCGCACGGCGGACGAGCCGGTCGTCCTCGCACCCCGGTTCGACCGGGACCTCGAGCAGTCCATCGGCAGCGCCCTCCCGATCACCCCCGCCACCCGGGTCGTGGTCACCGAGGGCAACTACCTGCTGCTGCGGCACGCGGACCTGCCGCGCCCGCTGTCGGACGACATGAGCATGACCGGGTGGAAGAACGTCCGCGAGCAGCTGGACGCCTGCTGGTACGTCGACGTCGACCCCGCCACCCGGGTCGAGCGGCTCGTCGCCCGGCACGTCGCGCACGGCCGGACGCCCGAGGCCGCCCTGGACTGGGTGCAGCGCACCGACGAGGTCAACGCCCGCCTGGTCGAGGGGACCCGCGGACGCGCCGACGGGGTCGTCGCCTGGGCCTGAGCCCGGGCCACGACCCCGTCGACGTCCTCCCTGGCGGACCGACCGCCGGGGACGGGCACGGCTAGCGCCGGCGCAGCACCAGCACGCGCTGCAGCACCACGAAGGCGAGCAGCAGGACACCGATGACGATGCGGGTCCACCACGAGCTCAGGGTGCCCTCGAAGGTGATGATTGTCTGGATGAGACCGAGCTCGAGGACACCGAGCACGGACCCCAGCACGAAGCCGAAGCCGCCGGTCAGCAGCGTGCCGCCGATGACGACCGCGGCGATCGCGTCCAGCTCCATGCCGACGCCGGTGAGGGAGTAGCCCGAGCGCGAGTACACCGAGAACAGGAACCCGCCGAGCCCGGCGCAGCTGCCGCTGATGACGTACACGAGCACCTTGGTGCGCGCGACGGGCAGGCCCATGAGCTGCGCGGAGTGCTCGCCGCCGCCGATGGCGTACACGGTGCGGCCGAACCGGGTCAGGTGCAGCACGTACACCGCGACCGCGACCACGGCGAGCGCGATGAGCACGCTCGGCGTCAGCGTCCAGCCGTCCCCGAACACCCACCGCGTGCCGGACAGCGCCACGACGGTCGGGTCGGCGATCGGGATGGAGCTGAGGCTGATGACGTAGCAGAGCCCCCGGGCCAGGAACATCGCCGCGAGCGTCGCGATGAACGGCTGGATCTCGAAGTAGTGGATCATCAGCCCGACGACGAGGCCGAGCAGCGAGCCGACGAGGATCGACAGCGGGATGACGATCCCCGCGGGCCAGCCGGCCTGGAAGAGCGCCGCCGCCATGACGCCGGACAGCGCCGCGACCGCCCCGACCGACAGGTCGATGCCGCCGGTGAGGATGACGAAGGTCATGCCCACCGCGATGACGATGAGGAAGCTGTTGTTGATGAACAGGTTCGAGATGACCGCGCCGGACAGGAAGTTCTCGTAGCGCAGGCCGCCGATGACGAACATGGCGATGAGGACGACGAAGGTCCCCAGCATCGGCGTGAACCGCTGGTCGAGCTTCGGCAGGCGCCGGCGGTCCCGGGCGGGGGCCGCGACGACGGCACCCGAGGCGGGCTTGAGGGCAGGGTCGGTCCGGTCGGTCAGCATCAGACGGTCGCCTCCACCGCAGCGGGGACCGCGGCACGGCGCCGGGCCCTGAGCTGTCGCTGCACCACCGGCGCCTGGAGCAGGCACACGGCGATGACCACGACGGCCTTGAACAGCGGCGTCACCGACGGCGGCACGCCGAGCACGGTCACCGTGAGGGTGAGCGTGGTGATGACGAGGACACCGACGAGCGTCCCCGACAGCGAGAACTTGCCGCCCGCGAGCGACGTCCCGCCGATGACGACCGCGAGGATCGCGTCGAGCTCGATGAACAGGCCGGCGTTGTTGGCGTCCGCGGCCATGACGTTGGAGCTGATGAGCAGGCCGGCGATCCCGGCGAAGGTCCCGCTGAGCGCGTAGACGAGGAAGATGATGCCCCGCGAGCGCAGGCCGGCCAGGCGGCTGGCGGCCGGGTTGATGCCGACGGCCTCGATGAGCATCCCGAGCGCCGTGCGCCGGGTGAGCACCGTGACCAGGGCGAAGATCCCGCCCGCGATGAGGACCGCGACCGGCAGGCCCAGCAGGAAGCCCGAGCCGAGCGTGCGGAACGGCGCGCTGGTGATCGTCGTGATCTGCCCGCCGGTGATGAGCATGGCGATGCCGCGACCGGCCGTCATGAGGACGAGCGTGGCGATGATCGGCTGGATCCCGACGACGGAGACGAGGAACCCGTTCCACGAGCCGAGGACGAACGACAGCACGACCGCGATGACGACGGCGACCAGCACGGTGCCGACCGAGCCCGGGTCCGACGAGGACGCGATGAACGACAGCGCCACCGCCCCGGAGATCGCGACCACGGCGCCGACCGACAGGTCGATGCCGCGCGTGGCGATGACCAGGGTCATCCCCAGCGCGACGAGCAGCAGCGGCGAGGAGTTGCGGAGGATGTCGATCGGGGCGCCGAACAGGTGCCCGTCGCGCACCTCGATCGCCAGGAACGTCGGGGCGCGCAGGGTGTTGAGCAGCAGCAGGACGAGCAGGGCCATGACGGGCCAGAACAGGCGGTGCCTGCTCACCCCCATGACGGCGCTCATGCGTGCACGTCCGAGGGGTGCACGTCGGAGCCGGCGATGAGCGACACGACGTCGGGGACGGTGACGTGCTCGGAGTTGTCGATCTCGGCCACCTTCTCGCGGTCCCGCATGACGGCGATGCGGTGGCTGAGCCGCACCACCTCCTCCAGCTCGGCGGAGATGAACACCACCGACATCCCCTCCTCCGCCAGGCCTGCGACCAGGCGCTGGATCTCGGCCTTGGCGCCGACGTCGATGCCCCGGGTCGGCTCGTCCAGGATGAGGAGCTTGGGCGCGGTGGCCAGCCAGCGCGCCAGCAGGACCTTCTGCTGGTTGCCGCCGGACAGGTTGCGCACGAGCGCCTCGGGCTGCGGCGGGCGGATGCCCAGCGCGTCGATGTACTTGGCGACGACCTCGTCGGCCTGCCTGCGCGGGATGCGCCGGGCCCAGCCGCGCTCGGCCTGCATGGCCAGCACGATGTTCTCGCGGACGGTGAGGTCGCCGACGATGCCCTCGGTCTTGCGGCTCTCGGAGGAGAACGCGATGTCGTGCCCGAGCGCGGTGCGCGGCGTGCGCAGCCGGACCGGGCGGCCCTCGACCTTGACCTCGCCCGCGTCGGGGCGGTCGGCGCCGGCGAGCAGGCGCGCGAGCTCCGTGCGGCCGGAGCCGAGCAGGCCCGCGAGCCCGACGACCTCGCCGGGGTAGACGTCGAGGTCGAAGGGCTGGACCGAGCCGCGCCGGCCGAGGCCGATCGCCTGCAGGTAGGGGGTGGCACCCTCGCGGGTCGCCGCGCTGCGGCGCGGGTTCTCCTCGAGCTCCTCGAGGACCTCCAGCGAGGTGCCGATCATCTTGGACACCAGCTGCATGCGGGGCAGCTCGGCGGTCCGGTACTCCCCGACCAGCTTGCCGTTGCGCAGGATCGTCATGCGGTCGCTGACGGCGTAGACCTGCTCGAGGAAGTGCGAGACGAAGAGGATGGCGACGCCGCGGTCGCGCAGGGTCCGCATGACGGCGAACAGCTGGGCGACCTCCTCGGCGTCGAGGCTCGAGGTCGGCTCGTCGAGGATGAGCAGGCGCGCGTCGACGGTCATGGCGCGGGCGATGGCCACCAGCTGCTGGACCGCGAGCGAGTGCGACGACAGCGTCGAGGCCGGGTCGATGTCGAGGTTGAGCGCGGCGAGGTGCTCGCGCGAGCGGGCCCGCGTGGCGCGCCAGTCGATGACCGGGCCGCGGCGGACCTCGTGCCCGAGCATGATGTTCTCGGCGACGCTGAGGTTCTCGCAGAGGTTGACCTCCTGGTACACCGTGCTGATGCCGGCGGCCTGGGCCTGCGCGGGGCCCTTGAAGGTCATCTCCTGGCCGTGCACGCGGATGCTGCCCGAGTCCACCTGGTAGACGCCGGTCAGCGCCTTGATCATCGTGGACTTGCCGGCGCCGTTCTCCCCCATGAGGGAGTGGATCTCGCCGGCGCGCAGCGTGAGCGCCACGTCCTCCAGGGCCTTGACCCCGGGGAACGAGATCGTGATCCCGCTCATCTGCACCACGGGCACCGGGTCGGCCGCGGGGGCCGCGAGCGGTGCGTCGGACGTCGTCGTCATGTCTGCCTCCCGAGCGCCTGCTCCCAGGCCTCGTGATGTGGGACGGGGTGACCCCGGGGGCGGCAGCGCGGCCGCCGCCCCCGGGGTGATCAGGTCGGGCTCAGTACTCCCGGGTGGGGAGGGCCTCGATGGCGGCCTCCTGGTCGAACTCCTGGTCCTCGACCACGATGCGCTTCTCGACCTCCTCGCCGGCGACGACCGACTTGATGATCTCGGCCAGGTCCGGCCCGAGGAGCGGGTTGCACTCGACGATGTAGCTGATCTTGCCGTCGGCGAGCGCCTGCATGCCGTCCTTGACCGCGTCGATCGTCACGATCTTGATGTCCTCGCCCGGCACGAGACCGGCGGCCTCGATGGCCTCGATGGCGCCGAGGCCCATGTCGTCGTTGTGCGCGTACACGACGTCGATGTCGTCCTGGCTCTGGAGGAAGCCCTCCATGACCGTGCGGCCCTCGGAGCGGGTGAAGTTGCCCGTCTGGGAGGCGACGACCGTGACGTTGGGGTTGTCGGCGATCGCGCTCTCGAAGCCGGACTTCCGGTCGTTGGCCGGGGCCGAGCCCGTGGTGCCCTGCAGCTCCACGACGTTGATCGGCTCGGTGCCGAGCGTCTCGGAGACCCAGGTGCCGGCGCGCTCGCCCTCGAGGACGAAGTCGGAGCCGATGAACGAGACGTAGAGCGACTCGTCCGCCGTGTCGACCGCGCGGTCGGTGAGGACGACGGGGATCTCGGCGGCCTTGGCCTCCTCGAGCACGGCGTCCCAGCCGGTCTCGACGACCGGGGAGAAGGCGATGACGTCCACGCCCTGCGCGATGTAGCTGCGCAGCGCCTGGATCTGGTTCTCCTGCTTCTGCTGCGCGTCGGAGAAGCTGAGCTGGAAGCCGTTCTCCTCCGTCAGCGTGTCCTGGATGGACTTGGTGTTGGCCGCGCGCCAGCCGCTCTCGGCGCCGACCTGGGAGAAGCCGACGGTGATGGTGTCGCCGCCGCCCCCGCCCGCCGCGGCAGAGCCGCCGCCGG
Organism: Aquipuribacter hungaricus; assembly: GCF_037860755.1. Taxonomy (NCBI): domain Bacteria; kingdom Bacillati; phylum Actinomycetota; class Actinomycetes; order Micrococcales; family Intrasporangiaceae; genus Aquipuribacter; species Aquipuribacter hungaricus. The sequence continues at coordinate 46,598 of NZ_JBBEOI010000007.1, forward strand.
CCGCGGGCTCGGTGCTGCCACCGCCGCAGGCTGCCAGCGCGGTGGCCAGGGCCAGGACAGACGCGCCCGCCAGGACGGTCCGGCGGGTACGAGCACCCGTGATGCGTTCCATGCACTCCTCCTCGAGATGCGTCCCGGCGTCTGTGCCGGGTGCGCGGCCTGCTCAGGGCGAGCGGTCCGCGGGTCGTAGCGTGATGTTAGGGCTAACATTTGGTCTGTCGCCACCGTCTCGGGTAACGAAGCCGTAACGAGGACAGCTCGTCGACGAGAGGTCCGCGGGGGTGAGCGTACGACTCCGCAGCGCGTCCGCGGCAGGGCGCGCGGGGCGCTCCGCCGCCGTCTGGCGAGCCGGCTCCGAGCGTGTCCCGGACCGGCCCGCGCGAGGTCCCGGCGGACCTTCCGCCGACCGCGGGGCCGTGCAGCCCACGGGCGAGCCCGTGAGACCGGCCCCCACGGCAACCCGACCAGCACACGGCTGGGCGGTCGGCGTTGCGCTGGCGATGGAACAGCGGTGACGTGTGCTGCTGGGGTCGCCGCCCCCGGGCGCGGCGCCCGGGCCACTGGCAAGGACCGAACGGTCGTCGGACCTGTCCGCACGCAGCCGTTCGATCCCGGTCGGGAGCCCGGACCGGCGACCCGACCAGCACACGGCTGGGCGTCTGGGTCCGTTCTGGCGGTCGGACGACGGTGGCTTGTGCAGCCGGGGTGGCTGCCGGGCGCGTAGCCCCGGCCCCGATTGGGACCGAACGGTCGTCGGGCCTGTCCCACGGAGCCGTTCAGTCCCGGTCGCGGGCCGTCTCCCCACCCGGTGCCAGGCGCGGCGGGCGTCCGGCTCGGCTGGCATCCGGCTCGGCGGGCTCCCGGCTCGGCGGGTGTCAGGCCCGGCTCGCCGCCGGTGCTGCCGGGACACGTTGCAGGTCGCTGAACACCTGTTCAGGCTGCACACCTGTTCAGCATCAGTAGTTCGTCCCCGTGAGGGTCTGACGGGGCGCGGTGGGCGCCCGCGCGACCGCCGCCCCCGGGGTCAGAGGCCGGAGGTCACCACGAGCACCGCCGCGACGACGACGAGGCCCGTGAGACCCGCGAGCACGAGGCGGCCGTCGCGGTGGCGGGCGACGGGCTCGCTGAGCGCGCGGGAGCCGTGCCGGACGGCCCTCCCACCCGGACCCACCCGGGCCAGCACGGCCGCGAGCACGACGAGGGCGCTCTGCACGGGCGGCTGCCAGACCGCGGCCCGCGCCACCTCCCACGAGCCGGGGACCTGCAGGTCGAGCAGCACCCACGCGCCGGCCAGCAGCACGGGTGACACGAGGACCGCCGACACGAGCAGGTAGCCAAGGCTGGCCAGCAGCGCGCCGACCGCCCGGAAGGGGTAGGCGAGCGCGAGCCCCGTACGCGCCCCCGCGCCGAGCCGGCCCCCCGAGCGGGCGCGGCCCATGGCGGCGGCGACACGGGTCCACTGCACCGACCGGGCGAGCGTCACCCAGGCGAGCAGGAGGACGGCGCCCCCGAGAGGCGTGACCGCGGCCACCGAGGCGGCGACCAGCAGGCCGAGGACGGCGGTCCACGCCCGTCGGGGCAGGGAGCGGACCGGCGCGTCGCCCGGGCGACCGCCCTGGTCCGGCCGCCCGCCCTGGTCCGGTCGTCCGCCGTGGAACGGTCGCCCGCCCTGGTCCGGCCGCCCGCCCTGGTCCGTGCGGCCGCCCTGGTCCGTGCGGCCGACGACCGGGGTGGACCCGGCGCCGGCGCAGCCGCCCCGGTACGGCTCCGGGGTGCGGTGGCCTTGGGGGGCGATGGGCGCGTACGAGGCGGGCGCGAGGGGCGGTCGGGTGTCCCAGCCGCCGTAGGGCTGCTGCACCGTCGGGACGACGGCCGTCGGCGCCTCGGCCCGGGCGGCCGGGGGACGAGCCGGCGCAGCGGCCGCGCGCGCCTG